>JAITVS010000010.1 GCA_031285685.1 Tannerella sp. | reverse complement strand
AAATGATAGTTTAGTAATTTTAAATATGCATCTACAGTTGTCTCTGTCCAGATTTCGGATGAAGGAATTAACCGATAATTTTTCACAATTTTCTCATGAATGATGTTTAGTGATTCGACGCCTTTCATGTTTTTTACAAACACTTCAAAGTTACCGATATAGCTATCGCCATTATCTCTATATGTTTTGAGGGCGCGAAGATAGTGCTTTTTTGTGGCATTGGCAAGAGACCCTCTACCGGACTTTACCCCGAAAAACCGTGTCCGCATTTTCAACGAGATAAAGAACAACTCGTGGGATGCCGTCATCCTGACCCACGACCGGGTGGCAGCTTTGGGCAGTCCCGACGGAAGCCAGCGGGCATTGAACATGCTGTTTGCGCTTCGCACTATTCAGGAGCGGACGGGCGATCGGCTCGTTATCGACTCCGTTCCCAGACATGATGACGAAAACCGTCCTGCCAAAGGCTTTAAACTGTAATGACATGACTTACGAAGAACTAAAATACCGTCAGGGCTGGACACTGGAGCAGAAGATAGACCACAGTGTGGGAGTAGTTTCTACATTTCTGGCGCGGGTAAACGGCAAGGGGTACATCAGTTACTCCGGCGGCAAGGACAGCGGCATAATGTTGGACATTATCCGGCGCTTTGTGGATAAGAATATCCCGGCGGTATTCTGCAATACCGGCAACGAGTATCCCGAAGTGGTGCGGTTTGTCCGGCAGACGGAAAACCTCGTTACCATCCGCCCGAAAATCCATATCCAGCAGATTATTGAGAAATACGGCTTTCCGTTGGTCAGCAAGGAGCAGAGCCGCTACATCTACCAAGCCAAGCATACGAAGTCGGAAAAACTGTTGAATATCCGTCTGCACGGCAGCCGGAACGGTATCGGTAAAATATCCGAGCGATGGAAATTTTTGATTGAAGCCCCCTTTAACATTAGCGAAAAGTGTTGCGATTTTTTAAAGAAGAAACCATTCGAGCAATTTCACAGGGAAACGGGCTTGTATCCGATTATTGGAACAATGGCAGGCGAGAGCCGTTTGCGGTTGCAAAAGTGGTTGAAGCACGGTTGCAACTCCTTTGAATCGAATACTATTTGTTTTGCCACAAATATACGATAAATTTGTGGCAAAATTATGTCGATATGCAAAGTGTCTATACTAAAATAAGGGAAGAAATTGTTTCCTCTGATAGAGGCAGATTGTTCTTTCCCTACGATTTTTCCTCTTTCGGCTCACCGGATGCCATACGTTCCACTTTGGTACGTCTGTGTCAATCGGACGTCATCACCCATGTCGCGCAAGGTATTTACTGTTATCCCAAAATAGACACTAAATGGGGAAGCGGTATTATTCCGCCGGACATAGAGGATATTGCCACCGGGATCGCCAAACGGGACAAAGTCAGGATCATACCGACAGGGGCGTATGTGTTGAATATTCTTGGACTATCGACACAAGTTCCGGCAAATGTTGTTTTTATCACGGACGGGGCTCCCCGCCGTATAAGTATCGGCAAAGGCAAGGGCATATTATTCAAACATACTTCAGAGATGCGTAATTTTGCCTATCGATCACAAATGATGATGCTGGTAGTTACCGCCATGCGCGAAATAGGCGAAAACAATATTACACTGGAGCAACTTGGAATTATCAACACTCATTTGGCAAATGTAACTGCGGAAGAATTTCAAAACGATATACAATTGGCGCCTGTATGGGTGCGCAAAACCCTTCAAAATAGATGAAATACATAGACTTGACCTATACGGAACAACGAGAGGTTGCACAAAGAGTACAGGCGGAAACAGGTCTGACGCAACAGATAATCGGAAAAGACTGGTGGGTGACGGCTGTACTCAGAGCGCTGTTTGCCTTGCCTTATGCCAATTACCTCTCTTTCAAAGGTGGAACGTCGTTAAGTAAATGCTGGAATTTGATCAGCAGGTTCTCCGAAGATGCCGATATTGCAATAGACCGCGAGTATTTGGGGTTTGGCGGCATACTTTCAAAAACACAGATCAGCGATAAGTTGCGCCGAGCCTCCTGTTCGTTTGTCAGGGAAAAAATGCAGGTCGATTTGCGGGAAAGGTTGATGGCTGACGGTATCAATAAGGATAAATTTACCGTCAAAGTCGATATTACGCCCATTACCACAACCGATCCGGAGATAATTGAGAGCTAATACCATTCCGTGTTCAAGGAACTTAAATATATCAAACGTAAAGTTGTTATTGAGATCCGTGACCGTTCCATGAGTGAGCCGGTAATTCCCGCTCGCCTGTCCTCGTTCATAGACGGGGTATTTACCGATGCTCCATTTACGGAAAAGGATTTTGAAGTCAGGGCAATTGCCCCTGAACGTACTTTTCTGGAGAAAATATGTCTGCTTCAGGAAGAATTTTCAAAGCTGAAAGAAGCCATGCGCACCGAGAGGATGTCCCGTCATCTTTATGACATTGTGCAAATTATGCAAATGCCGATAGCATCCAATGCACTGAACAATGTCGGGTTTTATGAATCGGTAATTGAGCACCACCGTACTTTTATCGGACTGAAAGGATTTGATTATTCCTTATTGCGTCCGGAGGTTATCCATATAGTTCCACCTCCTGAAATTATGGATTCATGGAAAAAAGATTACGAAATGATGCAGGAAACGATGATATATGGAGCTTCCATGTCTTTCGACAAGATGATTGAGAAAATTACGGAACTCAATAAGGTACTCAATAACCTGTCTTTTTGAAAAACATAGCCACCTCTTGTTACAGAGAACCTTATCCGGCGCGAATGTTCGGATAAAGACGGTGAATGGGTAGTTGTAAAGTGATGGCACTGTAACGATGTGATCTCTCCATTTATCCAATCGTAGCATTCCATCCGTATGTCTAAAATGACAGGGTAAAATCCCTGATATTTATTTTCATTCCCCAAAAACATTTGCACTAAACTGCGTAATAGACAGTTATATCTTCACCGGTAATTCGGTGCCGGTAATTGTGTAGTACAGGTTTTGAAGTTGGTGTACACCCTCTATTTCCACCTCGATATTGAAATCTTCGGTTTCGTACTTTACAATCACGGTCGAGCCGCCGGTGTTATCCGTGTAGATCCGAAAATCATCTTTGTGAAAGACATTTTCGTACAAACCGACCTCCCCGAAATCACAGCACTGAATAAAATCCCTGCTCAATGGAATAGGGGAACAATGATCTTCGGGTGTATTGGCGATACACATAACCCCGGCATCTACTGAAATACTGCTGACTTTTACCATACTTGGCTTGGTTCGTAACGGAAAGTTTTCCGAAATACACAATATTTTGCTTTTTTGCCGTTTTCAACGGAGTGAGAATCATTGAGGTTATCACCGGATAATGAGCGATTTACGCTGTTTTACCCGTTTTTGCTGTTTTGGTGCATAGTTTAGAAACGAGCTAACTTCTACTTATTGTACGGTTTTTCACAGTACTCACAAAGAACGTCTTTCGAGAGCA
>JAITVS010000400.1 GCA_031285685.1 Tannerella sp. | reverse complement strand
TCGGAAAAAGAAGTCGTTTCATGTATGCAGAAAGAATTGGGTATAGATGAAGGTAAATTGATCCAGGCCATCCGGCTTTTTATCCGTCAGGTCAGACCGTTCATGGCAAGACGGGAAGGGCGAATCGATTACTTCTATGAAGCCTTCAAGTCAGCCGCAGAAGAAAAATATATAAAAAATAAACTTCATTATAACGCAATCTTATCCGATTACTTTAAAAAACAGACAGATCCTAATGACGATTTAACATTCAATGGGCTATGTGCCCGTGATTTCAACGAGTTACCCTATCACTACTACCATAGTCAAAATATAGCAGCGCTTGAAGCGATTCTCGGTGAATACCGTTGGATACAAAACAAACTTAATCTGATTGATGTAGATACTACAGCTAAAGATTATGAAGATTACATCGATGATAAACTGCATTATTTAAAACTCATTGGAGAATGTTTAATATTATCGGCACAAGTTTTAAAAAAGACAAAAGAACAATTACCATCACAGTTGTGGGGGCGAATGGCTGATATTGAAAATGTATCGATTCAGGCATTCTTAATGAGTATATGCAGAAAAATTAAGTATGCCTGGTTAAGACCTACGTCTACCTGCTTTACAATGCCTGGTGGGGCACTTCAATTTCAGATAGAGTCAACTCGGCATATTTTTAAAGAACTATTTACCTGCTTTGATGGGGGCATCCTACTAACCATTGGAGATAATGTAGCAGTAGTATATAATACAAAACTCAAGAATGAAATTATTTCGGTAGAGGATTTTGTATTAACAGGATGTGTTTCTCCAAACGGGAAATGGGTAGCCCTCGTACTCAAAAATAACTCTGTTCAAATTTGGAATACAACCTCTTGTAAGAAAATCAAATCAATGACATTGCCAGAAATGGATGATTTTTCAGATATGCGAAATAATGGCTGGCCACCATCAACGACAATAGGCAGTTCTAAAAATGGTGATATTTTCGTCCTTGGCAGAGAAGATGGTCTGCTATGGATGTGGGAAAGAAATATTGATAAAAACACAATATTGAATCCTCCACAAGGAATAGAATTTAAAATGGCATATCGTGTACACTATATTGTCGTTTCAAAAAAAGATAATTACATTTTTGTACTTACTAATGAAAATATAACAATATGGAATTCCAAAACGAAAATCCCAGTCTTAAAAACACCTGTTCATGAACACTTTACCGGCCTCGCAATAGATGAAACTGAACATCTTGCTTATCTGATCAAATGGATGAGTCCTGAAGTATATCAATGGGACTATATGAACAATAGTCCCATTGAAAAAATATATGAGGATGATGAGACTTATATTAGGACTGACAAAAACTTCTGCATGTCCGATGACGGACAAATATCTGCTATCCTCAATGGAAATAAAATTGACATTTTTAATGCGAGATATGAGGAAAAAATTCGCGTTTTTGAAAAAGATTTAGGTAATGTGAAAGCAATAGCATTGTCTGGCAATGGAGATATGCTCTTTTCTTATGAAGATTATAATTATGAGCATAATACATCGGTAAGCGGGAGTATTCTATGTTGGAATCCAAGAAGGGATTTCATATTCGGATCTGCAAGAAATAATATCTCAGATGAATACAGTAAAATAATAAACTGGTGTTTTAACCAGAATTGGGATACTTGCGCCTATTGCAAGAATGATGGCACAGTGACTATCATGCATTTTAACGGAATATTGACTAATGTTTCACATTTAAAAATTTGTGATTCAGAGATTACTTGTATTGCAATGAATGATGAATGGTTAGTTACTGGAAATGAAGAGGGTGACATTACAATAGTATCCCGTGATACAATTAACAGCAAAATTGTAGATATTCAGAGTGCAAAAGCAAATATCCATTCAGGAAAAATAAATGCAGTAAGTATTTATCTTGATATGCTTGCAGTCGCTTTAGATAATGGATTTCTCTATATTTTCAATCTATCGTCAATGAGATCCGGTCAAGCTACAGAATATTGTGAATATAAATTGTTTAATTCGTGTGTTAATGATGTAGCTATCATAAAATATGGAAGTCAAATCATTTGCACCGGAGATAAAGACATCGTTAAAATATACGACTATGATTCCGAAAGGCTGAAATTTAGGTTTGAGAAAAAATTTTCAGACCAAACATCCTATCACATTTTAGAAACATCCTATGACGGACAATATATTTCTTTCCGTAAAGCAAACTACAGATACGGTGAAGTTGCTGTATTAGACACTGAAGAGCTAACGTTGATTGAGAATTTAGCTGGTTACGGAGATTTTATATATGGACAAAATCCTGTTCCTCCAATTGGACGTACAATGACTGAAAATAGCCAATTTGTTTGTGGATTATGTCCTGTCTATATCTGCAATCACAACATTGACGGGCTGAATATGGAGTATGTCAATGGTTTATGGATTTGTTGGGATGATATATCATGGGACAACACGAAAGAAAACAATATGGCAAACTCATATGGTGCGGCGATATGGGATACTCACACAAAAGAACGAATATGGCAATGGTTTGACCCCACAGTTGGAGAAGCAAAAGGAAGAATTCGTCATTGTGTTATAAGTGAAGATGGACAATATCTCCTTACAGTAGTTGACAGAGATGGTTTTATTACACTTTGGAATATCCAAAACAAAGAGGTGATTACCCGTTTAAAGTGGCAAGGTGGAATTGAAATGATTGACATAAATGCATTCACCGGATTGATTACCATTGGAGGTGAAAACGGCACTTTACTTTTTGCAAAATTAGAATTATGAAGATTCAACAACTTTATTGTATAATTTATTAATATTTGGAAAGGAAATTATTATGAGTTTATTTGGTAGAATATTTAAGAAAAAAGCAAATCAGGACACTTCTGACTCAAGCACTTCAGATATGAGCTATCGTATGATTGATGAAGAGACCAAGCCAGCAAGATGGTATGAAGTAACAGAGCATGCCATTATGGCAAACAAAGCCTTCAATGAACAGAAGTATCAGGAATGTATTGAATTGATCACAAAAGAATTTCAAAATTCTTCAGAAAACAGTATACTTTTAATCCTAAGAGCAAAGGCTTTTTATAACCTAAAAGAGTATAAATCAGCGTTACCGGATTTGAATAAAGTTTTGTCGGAATTTCCATATCACCGTTCTGCTAACACTTATAGGGGATTAGTATTGTATAATCTGGGAGAGATACAGAATACGATTGCCAGTGTTTCTAAAGCGATAGAATTAGACCCCGAATACCATATTTATTATTTCTTATTAAACGATTGTTATCGTAAGAAAAACGATCACAAAAAGGCCAATGGATTTTTGCTAAAAGGAGAAGAATTAATGTTCAAAACGAAAGAAATACAAGATGATAATTATAATCGAACTAATAAGGATTTTCCTAAAAACAATTTTACTGAACCCCAAAAGCATTATCCTCCATCATCAGAAATTGACGATCTCAAAAAAGCCGGCAATAAATATCTCAATCAAAACAACTATGAAGAAGGATTAAAGTGTTTTTTAAAGAGACGAGTACTGGAAGAAGAAAGATTATATAAGAATTATAATATTTCGATAGAAGAAGTGACCAAAAAACATATGTCAGACTTGATCTATTTAAATTCTACTTATGAAACACTGGGAGATATTTATGCACATAAGAAAGAATACGAAAAAGCTATCCCATGTCTCGAAAAAGCATTGAAATGTAGTGACATTATTTTTGGCGATAACTATAGGAATTCTCGCGCACATGATATTCACATGAAGTTAGGGCAGGCTTATTCTGAATCAGGATATAGTCTGCTTGGAATGTCTCATTATCAAAAAGCATTGGATATATGTAAAAAACTATATCAAGAAGACGACAATCAAGATGGTACAAAATATATAAATACTTGTTATTTTAGCATCGGTGTTTGTTATTTTGAAATAGGAGATTTTCAGGATGCTTTGCCTTTCTTTGAAAAAGTATTACAAATAAATAAAAAAACCGGAAATAATCACCGGAATAACAGTGATGTTCAAAGCGTTATCGATAGATGTCGTAAAGAAATTAACAAGTAAAAATGATATCGGTATCCACGAGCGGACTAAAGATCAGGCAAATGATATACAAAAGAAATCATTTGGTTTTTAACTATCCTGATATTCAAATACCCTATTTATGGGGCTGACTACCTTATTCCGGTTTTGTAATTTTGTACGAAGATCATTTTGTGCCATTAACTATTTTAAAATCGCATGCCCTATGAAAAAGATCAAAACAATTACAGTCAGCACTTTATTCCTTCTTGCTTTATTCGCCGTGAATAGAACGGGAAAAGCTGAAGAAAAATCGAATGCGGCTCAATGGTTAGCAACGCAAGTGGATGAATACAGCAAACGACTCTATGTTTATGCGGATTACAGCGACTCGAAAAATGCATTTACACAAAGAGGCTTCATGGGAGGAGGAGGTGCGGAAGAACCAACTTTAGACGAAGCCTCACAGGTAGCGTACTCGGGAATTACGTCGACCAGGGTGACTGCGCCTATCCGAAACGGAGGATGGTCCGGTCTTGTTTTTGCCAACGGGATATTGGAAAAAGGAAGCATCATCCCTCAAATGGATTGGGGAGACCATGATGCCGGAATCAATCTGACCGGAGCCAAAAAATTAGTGATTCATGCGCGCGCCGCCGATAGCGAAACAGCAATCGTCGAATTTAAGATGGGAGTTATTGGCGGTGCATATCCCGACACCGATGAAAAATCATCGGGGCTTGTCAATCTGACTGATGAATGGTCAACCATCGAAATAGATCTTCGAGGTGCGGATCTATCCCGGATTACAGGCGGATTCGCAATCCTCTTTAATGACGAAAATAAGAGTAATTCCGTAACCGTTTACATAGACGAAGTATATTACGAATTCGATACACCCCGCACAGATCCGCTTTTCTTACCCAGTTATGAACCTGTTTCTTTGAATAAAGCAGGTTCCTTTATCAATTCATTCTCCTATTCTTATGATATGGCCATGGCGGTACTGGCGCTTGCATACGCCGATAAGACAAAACAAGCGAAAAAAATTGCCGATGCGCTTTTATTTGCCTTCGAAAACGACCGCAAATTTTCTGTCACCGAACGAGGTGTACGCAATGGATATGCTTCAGGCAGTCCGGTTTCATTTCCGGGTTGGTATTCGGAAACGGGAAAAGCTCCTTTCGCAAAATTGGCCGGTACTTTTGATTTAAAGGGAAATATCTGGAAAGAAGATTTTTACAGCGATAGCTATGCTACCGGAAATAATGCATGGATCCTTCTTGCTTTTCTTAAAATGTACGATGCGACACATGAACATAAATATTGGAATGCTGCTCTCCAATTGGCAGCCTACCTGCTGACATTAAAAGATGATGTGAACGGTGGTTTCAAAGGAGGTTGGGATGGTTTCGACAATGCGCAAACAAAAGCAATGTATGCGAGTACAGAACATAATATTGATCTATACAGCGCTTTTAGACAACTCGGTAATATCGTAAAAAGGACTGATGAAGCTGTGGCGGAAACGTATTACGCGGCAGCAGAACATGCCAAAAATTTTGTCTTCAGCATGATACATGCTGAAGAAGGAGTTTTTTATACTGGTACGACAAATGATGGGGCAAGCACCAATAAAACCATTTATCCATTGGATGTAAACACGTGGGCGATACAAAGTTTTTACAATGAGCCGGGATTTGATGCCGAAAAGGTTATGTCATATATCGAAAACAATTTTCGTGATCCGGCAAGCGGTTTTTATAAATTCAGCGATAAAACCCCGACCGGTTACTGGACAGAAGGTTCATATCAGAAAATAATATCCGACCTGGTATTAGGCCATACTGATACATATCAGGCACAATTAGCACAGTTAAATGCCGAAGCGAAACCGGACGGTAGTATCACGGCTACTAATATAGACGGTTTAAAAACCGGTTTTTATATTGGCGACGGCTCGGAGTGGATTTATGATCATCGTGTCAGTGTGGGAGCAACTGCCTGGAAAGCCCTGGCGGAATTGGGCGTTAACGTCCTGGATCCAAATCTATATCTCAATGATGATGTGGGAAATTCTTTCGAAGCAGAAATTTCTCCTATTGTATATATAGAAAACGGAATATTGCATGTAAAAGAGGCTCCGGAAGGCGAGATTATTCAAGTTTATTCCATCACCGGCAAACTTTTACATCAAGCTACGTCATCGGCAGGAAGCGCCGACTATCCTATTTCTTCATCCGATGAAAGAGTCCTCGTGGTAAAAGGAAGCTCCGGCTGGGTAAAGAAAGTAATACAACACTAAATATTCGGAGGGAAAAAACTGAGGTAATCCCGAGAGGTTCACTATTAAGGATATCCGTATCTAATAAATAACCCAAAATGCTTCTATTCCGGGTAAAATACCATTATCATCCCTCCATCGAAGCCATCCTGATTCCTGGGTAAGACGGTTTTTGGAAACACACATCCAATCTCCTTCTATACGTGATATCACGTAATGAGATTTCTCACGATCGTCTATTTCGATGATTTTGCCTTCCGGTGTGTCATAGAGTTCATGCCCGGGAAAGCTGACCCTATCTCTGCGGAACTCCTCTTTCCAATCCAGGAAACAAGTCCTCGCTTCATCTTTCCGTATATAGGCTTTTGTACCGTTTTTTTCATCTAATAGTATGTTATACCATCCATCTTTCCATTCTCCGTAAGTCCGGAACCAGAGACGGTACAGTATACATTTCTGATAACCCGGCATGGTGTGGTATTTTTCATCCAGGAATTTGCCTATTTGGTTTTCGACGTCAATCATGGCAGATTCTTCGCCATGTCGGAGTTCGTATGGTTGAAATGATGAGCCGTTTTTTGTTGAGACCAGATAAAAACTCTCGTCAGCGATTGCGGTATATTCGCTTTTTACCTTCCGGCTTAAGTATTCCCTGAAAAATTGTTCAGTTCTGCTGATCTTAAATAGTCTAAGATTAAATTGCAGTGCATCGAAAATTTCTCCTTCCGGTTCGCGATATAGGGGGATATCATACATGTCCGTAGTATTTTTTCTACCGGTCCACCGACCATACTCCCGTCCCGGATCAGGAAAATAAAACTCCACGATTCCGTAAGATCGTTTCGGATCAATCTTTTCCCGACCCGACCAACTTCCATAATATTTTTCAAAAAGATTTATTGAATCTTCAAAATCACTCATATCTTTATAAAAACATATTTAAAAAAATCGCTAAAATTGAAACAATATAGAAACTTGTTTTTAACAGGGATAATCTCTTCTTTTGAGAAATTCTCTTTCAAAATCTTTCCAACCATCTTCGGCTTCTTGTAAAGAAAAATTATGCATAGACAACCAGGAGCTATTATAGGTTCGTAATTTCTCATAAAACTTCCGGGCGTCTTCGATTAAATTATTTGAAAAATTCACTTCTAATTCTTCAAATAGTAAATTTTCTGCTTCATTAATTTTCCCATCATCCAATAGATCTATTAATTGCGACTCTATCCCGTCATCGAAAATTATAGATTTCACAATAAAATCATTAACTTGCAATTCTTCATTACAATAAGAACAATAAACAATCTTACCTAATTTGTCTTCAAGAATATTAAAGGTTTTACCACAGTAGCGACACCTAACATCAAGGTTATTATCTAAATCACGAAAAGAAGCTACAATAGGTATTCCCACAGGTAAGTTTTCAATATCATAAATCAATATCTGACCAGAAGCACCTCCTGCTATAATTTTACGGTTATTATTTGAAAGAGCACATGAGTTTATCTCACTTTCAGTGTTTAATGAAATAAGTTGTTTTTGTACTTCTTCTCTTTTTCCCCAAGCCCAAATCCGGATAGTTTGATCTAATGCTCCCGATATAATATATTTACCATCAGATGAAAAACATACACTTTCCACCCCCTTTGTGTGTCCTACCAACCTTGCTATTTCTTTTTGATTTTTCCAGTCCCAAATACGGATAATACCATCTGATGCTCCCGAAATAATATATTTACCATCAGGTGAAAAACATACATGCCTCGCATAACCTCTGTGATGTACTCCTAATACACAAATTTCCTTTTGATTTTTCCAGTCCCAAATCCGGATAGTATGATCCAATGATCCAATAGCAACATATTTACCATCAGGTGAAAGACAAACGGTAGTTATATTTCCTTTAGTTTTTTCCAATTTTGTTACTTCTTTTTGTTTTTCCCAGTCCCAAACACGAATAGTGTAATCTCCGGATTCTGAAACAACATATTTACCATCAGGTGAAAAACATACACTGCCGACAACTCCAATATACTTTTCTGTTATCATTTCTTTTTGGTTTTTCCAGTCCCAAATTCGGACAGTCCAGTCCTGTGCACCTGAAACAACATATTTACTATCAGGCGAAAAACATACAGTAGAAATTTTATCCGTATGTCCAATTAATTTTGTTATTTCTTTTTGGGTTTTAATGTCCCAAACACGGATAGTATGATCCGCTGCACCTGAAACAACATATTTACCATCAGGTGAGAAATGAACACTGTCCACTCTATCTGTATGTCCCTCTAATGTTACTATTTCTTTTTGGTTTTTCCAGTCCCAAATACGAATAGTATTATCTCCGGATCCTGAAACAACATATTTACCATCAGGTGAAAAACATACACTTCCTACCCAAGCTGTGTGTCCTCCTAATTTTACTATTTCTTTTTGCTTTTCCCAGTCCCAAACACGGACAATATAATCATTATCGTCTGCTCCTGAAACAATATATTTACCGTCAGGTGAAAAACAAACATCTCTCAGCCCTTCTAATTTTGCTATTTCTTTTTGTTTTTCCCAATCCCAAACACGGACACCCCTATCATTTTCCCCTGCGTCTGAAACAATATATCTACCATCAGGTGAAAAGCAAACATGGTTTATCCAACTTGTATGTCCTTCTAATTTTATTATTTCCTTTTGCCTCCTCCAGTCCCAAACCCGAATACTTCTATCACCTCCTGAGGCAACGTATTTACCATCAGGTGAAAAACATGCACTATTTATATAATTGTGTGTGTGTCCTTTTAATTTTATTTCTTTTTGCTTTTCCCAGTCCCAAACACGGACAATTTCATCAGCTCCTAAAACAACATATTTACCATCAGGTGAGAAACAAACACTATTCACACCAGTCACACCGGTTATATCTCCTTTTAATTGCGTTTCTTTTTGTTTTGCCCAATCCCAAATACGGAGAGTCTTATCCCATTCTGCTCCTGAAGCAACATATTTACCATCAGGTGAAAAACAAACGCTTTTTACTCTGTTCGTGTGTCCTGTCAATGTTACTTTTAATGCTTCTCCCGGAGAGTGCATGTGGTGGCATGGTTTAAGCCATGGGTAATCTGTATATTTTTCTATTTCAATTAAAAACTCTTTGATTTGAGGGTTTTCCATTTCTTTCAATCTTCCCCACAGCTGAGATGGCAAGTTATTTTTAATATTTTTTTTCAAAACATGCAAAGACATCACCAAAGTATCTCTTATAAGTTCTATATGATAATTGTCTTCATTTTCAACATCAATGTAACCATAATCGTTGATCGTATTCTGTATATCCGACAATTCGCTTTTGTTTTTAATCCAAAGATAAGTGGAAAGTACTTTCTCTAAACAACTTGTCTTTTTCGATTCTTTTAAATGATAGGGCAATTCATTGAAATCACGGATATTTTTTCCTTTGAAACTTAAATCAACTTCTGGGTCTGCTTGTTCCTTAAAATAATCGGTTAAGACTTGGTTGTAATGAATTATATTGTTTTTGTATCTTTCTTTTGCCGCTAATTTAAAGGCTTCGTAGAAGTAATCGGTTCGTCCTTCCCGTCTTGCCATGAACGGTCTGACCTGACGGATAAAAAGCCGGATGGCCTGGATCAATTTACCTTCATCTATACCCAATTCTTTCTGCATACATGAAACGACTTCTTTTTCCGA
>JAITVS010000261.1 GCA_031285685.1 Tannerella sp. | reverse complement strand
CGAAATAGAAAAACACAACTATTCGCTTTATACTTTTGAGGATAGGCCTCTTGATAAAGAGGAATGGAGTTATAATGATACAGAGCTGGCTCAATGGCTTGAAAAATTACCGAAGCCCATTGCTCTTTTTGCCTGCGACGATCATTTCGCCTTGCGTATCTCCGAAACATGCAATATCTGCAATATAAAAGTTCCGGATGAAATTGCCATTCTTGGTGTGGACAATGACGAATTGTTGTGCAATATTTCCGATCCTCCTCTATCGTCAATCAAAGTAGATGCTATTAACGGCGGATACCAGGCCGGGAAACTAATCCACCAACTGATAAACAAGGAAATCTCACCGCCGGTAAATATTGTCGTAGAACCGCTAATGATTGAAAACAGAAGTTCAACAGATAAATACGCTGTCTCCAATAAACATATACAACACATCCTTAACTACATCGATAATAATTATACCAATCCTATTTCCGTAACCGAATTAGTAAAGCAAATACCGTTATCCAGACGGGCTTTGGAAAAAAAATTCAAATCTGAAACAGATGATACATTATATCAATATATACAAAATTGCCGGATAAATACATTCAAGCGATTACTATTGACTTCCAACGATTCTTTATTTGATATTGCCTTTCAGTCAGGATTTGACAATTACAAAAATGTATTTCGTGTTTTCAAAAAATATAATGCAATTTCACCGGCAGAATATCGTCGGCGCTATACGAATAATAACGTGGAAGATACTACAGATATTGACGTTTTTTGAAGGTTTTGTTTCGTATTTAGGGAGTTATTTTTTCAAAATTGACGACATATTTGCATCAACAAACCGTATAAATCAATATCATGACAACCAGACGAGATTTTATCAAGCAAGCAGCTATCGGGACAGCAGCCTTTTCTGTGGGAGGTGTTATTCCCGGAATGAGCGCAAAAAGTTATGCGAACATCATTGGAGCCAATGATAAAATAAGGGTAGGAGTTATTGGTGTAAATGCAAGAGGAACAGCTTTAGCCACCAATTTCTCAAAACAACCCCGGTGTGAAATAACGCGCGTTTGCGATGTAGACTCAAGAGCTATTACCAAATGTGTATCATCCATAGAGAAAGCCATGGGTTACAAGCCAAAAGGAGAAAAAGATATACGCAAAGTACTTGAGACAAAAGATACGGATGCATTTATCATTGCAACACCGGACCATTGGCATGCACCCGCAGCATTAATGGCCATGCAGGCGGGCAAAGACGTTTATCTGGAAAAGCCATGCAGCTATGCCCCCGCCGAAGGTGAAATCCTGATTCAAGCGGCTGAAAAATACAAACGGGTTATACAGATGGGAAACCAACGCCGCTCATGGCCAAATGTACAGGAAGGGATCCTGGCGCTGAAAGAAGGCGTTATCGGAAATGTACATTTTGGCAAATCCTGGTACACCAACAACCGGAAACCGATCGGTATCGGTAAAGAAACAACGGTTCCGGAATGGCTGGATTGGAATTTATGGCAGGGTCCTGCTCCACGCGTACCCTACAGAGACAATGTGGTACATTATAACTGGCATTGGTTCTGGCGTTGGGGAACAGGCGAAGCTTTAAATAACGGAACACACATGGTCGATATTCTTCGTTGGGGTATGGGTGCGGATTATCCGACAATGGTTAACTCCGTCGGAGGGCGTTATTTTGCCGACGACGACTGGGAAACACCTGATACGCAAGTTATCAATATGGAGTTTGGCAATAAATTCTCCATGACATGGGAAGGCAGGAGCTGTAATGGACGACATATAGAAAGCAGTAGCGTCGGCAGCATGTTTTACGGTGATAAAGGAAGTCTTTTGATTACAGGCAGCGACGGATATAAAATTTTCAGTCTGGATAATACAGTAATTAAAGAACAAAACAGTAAAATAACAATCGATCCGCGTAACCTGATGAACCCGGCTGAAAGCCTGGATGCTATACATATCAATAACTTTTTCGATGCGATCAAAAAAAATGAAACACTCAATTCTGATATTGTTTCCGGGCACAAAAGCACATTACTTGTACAGTTAGGAAATATATCCCAGCGAATGGGACGTTCATTGTGCATCGATGAGAAGAACGGACGCATATTAAACGATCAGGAAGCCATGAAACTATGGAGTCGTGATTATGAACCCGGTTGGGAAATGAAGTTATAATCAATCTGTTAAACGGCGAAAATCTTTATCCGGGCCGCAGGAGTTTAACGTCACAACAGCTTATTTATATGGTTCAAAAACAATTGAGAGTAGTGTAAAACGCATCTCCGGATACACGAGGAAATTGAGAAGTAGAACATAAAGCCTGTCAATTCCCATCGGAAAAGGATTCAATGAGGCTGAAAAAATCATAATACCACCTATTAAAGCTCTGTATGAAAACACAATTCTATTATCTCATAATATTGTTTTTTCCGCCTATTTTCGAAAATGTTTCATCACAATTTTCTGATCGGAATAACACCGATAAAAGCGATACGTGGAATAAAATAGAAGCTTATTTTGATCCGCCTGAAGAATTTAAGAATCAATATGGAGACTATCGTTCTCCATTAAAATTTTATAATGGGGAAACGGTACGGACAAAGCCGGATTGGCAGAAAAGAAGAGAAGAGATTCGCTACAAGTGGATGTCATTAATGGGCGAATGGCCTCCGATTATCAAAGGACAAAAGTTTGAAATAATGGAAACAACCCATCGTGAAAACTTTACGCAACATCGTATACAGTTCTATTGGACACCCAATCAACAAACGGAAGGTTATCTGTTGATCCCGGATAAAAAAGGAAAAAAACCTGCGGTAATTACTGTTTTCTACGAACCTGAAACAGCAGTGGGAATCGGAGGTAAACCTTATCGGGATTTCGCATATCAGCTTACTAAAAGAGGGTTTGTAACCTTATCGATAGGGACTTCCGAAACAACAGAAAACAGAACTTATTCAATCTATTACCCAGATATTGACAACGCGTCCGTACAGCCTTTATCGGCATTGGCTTATGCAGCCGCCAATGCATGGGAAGTATTGGCTAAGGTCAGTGATGTTGATTCTACAAAAATTGGTATTGTCGGACACTCCTATGGCGGTAAATGGGCGATGTTTGCATCCTGCCTGTACGATAAATTCGCCTGCGCTGCCTGGGCTGACCCCGGCATTGTTTTCGATGAGACAAAAGGTTCGGGCGTAAATTACTGGGAACCATGGTACTTAGGATATTATCCGCCACCATGGAAAGATACCTGGAGTAAAACCGGTGAAAATGCAAAAGGATTATATCCCAAATTACGCAAAGAAGGATATGATCTACATGAATTACATGCATTGATGGCTCCTCGTCCGTTTCTTGTCTCCGGAGGTTCCTCCGATCCGATTGACCGCTGGATTCCGTTGAATCACACCATTGCCGTCAACGATCTGCTGGGATATAAAAGCAAGGTCGCTATGACCAACCGTCCGGAACACAGTCCCAATGCCGAATCAAACGAATTACTATATGCTTTTTTCGAATGGATTTTGAAATAATTAATTACAAAACGGGCAAAACTAATATTAATCACCTTATAAATAGAATCTTATACCTAAATAAAAAATATTCGCATTTTGAGTATAATCATTCGCAAATGGAGATATGTAAACAATGAGTTCATTGTATTTTTGTAACTGATGCAACCTCTTAAATAAGATTTTGTATACTGATAGTATAATGATTTGGCCAACATTCTCTAAATCCGGATAAATACTGAGTCTAATGTCTCTTATTTATTCTAAAGCGCACATTATAAACACTTACCACAAAAATAATCTATCCATTGTCCGTTCAGAAAATCAGATTATCCAAGCGACCATCGTGTCGAATTCTGAGAGTTCCTTAAAAGACCTGTTATCCGGATTACAGACACCTGTTTTTACTATATATTCAGGAGGTCTCCCTCTTTTTATCTGTATTTTGACAAACAGATCTGCCGGTAAAGAACCGGACGTAAAAACCTGAAACCAATGAAAAAAACGGATTTCCCGGAGTTAAATGCTATTTATCATTAAATATACAAACTTATGAAAACACAAACTACACGTAGAGATTTTATAAAAAAAACATCCCTTGCAGTTGCAGGACTATCATTGACCTCTTCAGGTTTTCCCTTTATCGATGTAAACAAACGAATTATCGGAGCCAACGATAAGGTTCGGGTAGGGTTTATCGGCGTCGGCAACCGGGGCTCGCAACTTCTGCATCTGTTTATGGAACAACCCGATTGTGAAGTAGCCACACTATGCGATGTGTATAAGCCTTATACCACCCGCAATTATACGACCGTTCTGCCGCGTTATATTAAAGACATGGGATCCAGGATTCCTAAAATGGGTGAGAATTTTTCCAAACAGGTCAAGCAATATACCGATTACCGGAAAATGCTGGAAAACAAAGATATAGACGCCGTTTGTATCGCAACGCCCGATCATTGGCATGCTTTGCAGACAATTGATGCGATCAAGGCAGGAAAGGATGTCTTTGTCGAAAAACCATTATCCAAAACGATTGCTGAAGGGCGGAAGATGGTCGAAATCGGAAATAACAGCAAACAGATTATCACTGTCGGACTGAACAGACGGGGAGCGCCGACTTTTCAGAAATTAGCCAAAGATATCCCGTCGGGAAAAATCGGAAAGATTACGTTTGCCTCCGCTTGTCATGTAAGTAACATGTTTCCGAACGGTATCGGAAAGTTGAAGCCTGAGACACCGCCGGCTGATTTCGATTGGGATATGTGGTTAGGACCCAGGGGTTACAGACCCTATCAATACAACATTGCGCCTTATATGTTCCGTTGGTGGGAAGATTATGCCAATCAGATATCCAATAACGGGGTACATTATCTGGACCTGCTCCGGTGGTTGCTGAATGAAGAAGCTCCTACGGCAGTGAGCGCACATGGAGGCAAATACATTGTCGATGACGATCGTACAATTCCCGACACCATGCATGTTACCTATGAATTTAAATCGGGAGTGCTGGTTACGCTAAGTATTCTTGAAGCCAGTTCAGGAAGTTTTATCCCTCACGGATTTCTGGAGTTCAGAGGGACAAAAGGGACTTTGCATACCGGAGAGAACGATTACCGGATTACGCCGACAACTGCCGGACAGTTCCAGACATGGAAGCCCATGATAGAAAAAGAAGATTATTCTCTCAATAAAGACGACAAACTCCTGATTGACGGCAGTTACAAAAACAGCGCTTTCAGTCTGATACGCAATTTTCTGGATTGTGTAAAATCCAGAAACGAGCCGTGGGCGACATTGGAGATAGGACATCGCTCCACAACATTGGCACATTTGGGTACAATTGCCATGCAAACACGTCAAAGACTCGTATGGGATGCTGTCAATGAACGATTCACCAATTCCGACGAAGCGAATCGCTATTTGTCTTACGAATACAGGAAGCCATGGACGCTATAAGCAAAAAGGGAGCCTGATCGTTAAAAGATATCATCTTTACACCTACTTATTATATAAGAAAAAGTTCTATAACAATTTTAATATAAAAAGAATGAAAATATCGAAATTGTCAATCAGAAATAAAATTATATTATCAACTATAATATTATTCATATCCATGATTGCCGTATCTCAAAACGTTACGATCAAAGGGAAGGTAACAGATGATATAGGTGAAATAATGATAGGAGTAACCGTAACCGTAGAAAATCAGGAAAGTCAAGGCACGATTACTGATGTTGACGGGAATTATACATTGAATAATGTTCCTCCAAATGCATCGTTGAAATTCAGTTATGTGGGAATGAAAACGCAAACGGTTCCCGTCAATAATAGAACCCGGATAGATGTAGTTTTACTATCCGATACAGAATTGCTTGACGAAGTAGTAGTGGTAGGTTACGGCACACAAAAGAAAGCAACCCTGACAGGCGCCGTATCATCTGTCAAAGGAAAAGACTTGCAGATGACGCCAGCCATTAATATGACAAACCGCCTGACCGGAAAAATTCCCGGATTAAGTACGGTACAGACCAGTTCTGTTCCCGGAGAAGATGACCCTACGATACGAATAAGAGGCGTAAATACGACAGGGAATAATAGCCCTCTGATCGTGGTCGATGGGATCGCAAACAGAAACTTATCACGATTGGACCCTGTGGACATTGAGTCTATTACCGTTTTGAAAGATGCTTCTGCAGCCATTTACGGTGCACAGGCAGCAAATGGGGTCATCCTGATTACAACAAAAAGAGGAGAAGCGGGAAATGCCAAAGTTACATTCACTTTAAATCAAGGCTGGAGCAGACCGACCAGTCTTCCTGAAATGGCTGATGCATACACCTATATGTCGATGATAAATGAAGAAAACCATTACAGCGGGATGTCACCTACTTATTCGGACGAAGTGCTCAGTATATATAAGGAAAATAAAGACAGAGATCCCTAGTTATATCCTGAAACCGACTGGTACGATGCGGTTTACAAGCCATTAAGTCCTGAAACTTACGGAAATGTATCCGTAATAGGAGGTATGGAAAGATTCAAATATTTTATTTCATTAGGAGCCAATTATCAGGAAGGTATTCATCGCAACAGCGGTAACAACTATTCTCAGATTAACTTCCGAAGTAACATTGACGGAAAGATATCGGAGAATATAAAAATAAATTTTGATTTATCCGGAAGACAATCGATTACAAATCGTCCGGCAGATATGTATAATCCGCTTTATTCCAATCAGTTAGTCGTTCAAAGCCGTCCTAATATGCCGGCTCGCTGGCCGAACGGATTGCCCGGTCCGGGAGTAGAATCTGATCTGAATCCCGTTGTTTCTTCTTCTAAAGACATGGGATACGATAAGTTTAAATCGTATGTGTTTGGAGGGCTTTTAAAACTGGATATCAATATACCTTTTATCAGAGGTTTGACACTTAGCGGCAATCTTGCTGTTGATAAAACCTTTAACAATAATAAAAAATGGAGTATACCTTATTATTTATATTATTGGGGTGGCTACAATGAGAACAATGAACCTCAACTAATTAAAACAAAACACGGAGTAAAACAACCTGAATTAACTCAAAGCATGGCTGATGCAGGTTCGATAACATTGAACGGCCTGATAAATTACAATAATACATTCAAGGATCACACTGTAAGCGCTTTAGTCGGTGTGGAAAAGTCTACATCAGATAATATGAACTTCAATGCAAGCCGTAAATATTTTCCTTCTCAGGAAATAGACCAGTTATTTGCCGGGGGAGATTTTGAAAAAGATAATGGCGGTTCGGCAAGCCAAAGCGCGCGACTGAATTATTTCGGAAGAGTCAATTATAATTATATGTCAAAGTACCTGGCTGAATTTGTTTTCAGGTATGACGGTTCTTATATATTTCAAAAAGATTACCGGTTCGGATTTTTCCCGGGAGTTTCATTGGGATGGATTGTTTCAGGAGAAAAATTCTGGAAAGAAAATAATCCCGTGACCTATCTTAAGCTGAGAGGTTCCTGGGGACAAACAGGAAACGACCGGATTTCTCCTTATCAATATCTGGCAACATACGGATTCAGAACCGATTGGAAAAATAAGTATATTTTTAATATAAACGAAGAAACAACTACATTAAAAGAACTTCGTATTCCTTACGAAGAAATCACATGGGAAGTTGCCAATCAGACAAATATAGGAATCGACATGCAGATGTTTCATGGAAGATTTTCGCTGACGGTAGAGTATTTTCATAATCTTCGTAAAAAGATCCTGGAATATCGGAATGCCTCTGTTCCTCTCTCCACAGGACTGACATTACCTCGTGAAAATATAGGAAAAGTCAAAAACCAGGGATTTGAAATTCAGTTAAGTTACAATCATACGATCGGGGATTTTTCCTATTCTATTGCTCCGAACCTTTCTTTTGCTACAAATAAAATAATCTTCTGGGATGAAACTCCGAATGTGGAAGATTATAGAAAATCGACCGGACGTCCGATCGGCGCCGGATTATATTATCAGGCAATCGGATTTTTCAGAGATCAGGCTCATATCGATTCTTATCCCCATCTACCTTCGGCTAAGCCGGGAGATATCATTTTTGAAGATTATAATAAAGACGGAAAAATAGATGGCCTCGATCAGGTTCGAAGTAAGAACAGTTCCGTTCCTAAATATTTCGGAGGATTAAACATCAATTTGGCGTATAAGAATTTTTACACATCTATCTTTTTCCAAGGTGCAGCCGGATACGATTATTATCTAACTCTGATAACGGGATCACCGGAATCAAATTATTATAAATTTATTACAGAAAACAGATGGACAGAAGAAAATAATACGAATGCGTCGATGCCAAGAGCTGCTATACTGGCAAGAGGAGGACGGGTTTACTGGTCCGAACAGGCTAATACTTTCTTTTTGCGTAAAGGCAATTACCTGAGACTGAAAAGCATGGAAGTCGGGTATTCCATTCCTAAAAATATGATCCATAAAATAGGTATAAAGGAACTGAATGTTTATATATCAGGCATGAATTTATTCACCCTCACAAAATTACCAAAAGGATTTGATCCCGAGAGAAGTAATAGCACCTTATGGCCTCTGAATAAAGTATATAGTGTAGGATTTAAATTAACTTTTTAATGATGAACAACATGAAAAATATTAATCCGATCAGAATGATACTATTCTATTTTTTGTCATTACTTATTTTTTCCTGTAGTGATTTTCTTGAGACCAAACCACTCACAGAATATTCCGATGTAGATGTCTGGGAAAGTGAAGACCCGAGTTTAATAGAATCTTTTATTGCACAAATATATATTGAAGTAGAACACGGCTATGAAAAATTTCCCACATCGGTCTATGTGGATGAAGCGGATGCCCGGGCTAATACCGGTATCTTAAATACAAACAGCGGAGCGGACGCTTCAACAACCACCGGATATTGGGATCAATGGGCAAAAATATACCAGGCTGTCAGGTATTGCAACATTGCTTTGGAAAATATAGATCATTCTCCGATAGATCAGGAAACAATCGACCGGATAAAAGGGGAAGTTTATTTTCTAAGAGCAATGCATTATCATCAACTTATTAAAATATACGGAGGAGCACCGATCATTACCAAGGCCTATAAATTGACGGATGAATTTCTGGTACCAAGAAATACATATGCAGAATGCATCGATTTTATAGTAAAGGACTGTGATGAAGCAGCTAAATTACTCCCAACAGAATATACGGGATCAAATTCAGGACGCGCCACGAAAGGCGCTGCCTTAGCGCTGAAATCAAGAGTACTCACTTATGCGGCAAGTGACTTACATCATAACATTCAAACCATTTTTCCTGATTATCCATATCCCGAACTATTAGGTTATGTGGACGGAAGCCAAACAGAGCGGTGGATAAGAGCCAGAAAGGCATCTAAAGAAATGATAGACATGAATATATATGATTTGTATAAAAAGAATCCGTCTTCCAATGAGTCTGTCTCTCAGAATTATATTGACCTGTTTCTATCCTATGGCAATGAAGAAGATATTTTTATCCGGTATTTCCGGCCGGATTGGTGGCAGGGAGTAAATACCTGTCCTTTACAGCTTTATTTTCCCAACGGATTTGGAGGAAGAGGGAACAATGCCCCCTTGGGTAATTTAGTTGACGATTTTGAAATGATCGATGGCAGCCGTTTTGATTGGGATAATCCAAAACATGCTTCTCAACCTTATCTAAATAGAGATCCGCGTTTTCATGCATTTATTATTTATGAAGGATCAAAAGTCAGAGATATGGGAAGAGATGCCTCATTATTGCTAAAAGATCCATTTTCTGTCCTTCAGATCGGTCGATATGAAAAATGGGATGAAGCCGAGAATAAGATTGTCATCGAATATGGTTTAGATACCCGTCAAAGCTCCGTCAGACCATCCGAAGCCGGTTTTACGGGCTATTACATTCGAAAAATGATGGATCATACGATTGATGGATGGTTTTATGCTCAGGATATACCATGGCGTTATTTCCGATACGCGGAAATATTATTTAATTACGCCGAAGCATGTATAGCGTCAGGTGAAGAAGAGGAAGCCCGTAAGTACCTTAATATGATAAGAAAAAGGGCTGGAATGCCGGATATTACAGATACGGGAGAAGCATTAAGAAACAGGATGAGAAACGAAAAACGCGTCGAAATGATGAACGAAGATCAACGTTATTACGATGTTCGCAGATGGGTGATAGGAGAAAAAGCGTATGGCCCTTGTTATGCTGCAGATGTATTATACCCTCTCTTAGAGGATAAAACGACTTCCGAAATTCCTATAATAAGCCATAAGGTCTTTCAAACAAGAAAATGGAAAAATGCAATGTACTTTAAGCCGATCCATCATAATGAAATATTGCGTAATAATATGTTAGTTCAAAATCCTGGATATTAAATTTAATGTATAATTTTACCCAATTATCCGATAGTATCAGTTGGTTTCATGGCAGGAATGTGTTCTGAAAATACAGAACACATTCTTTTATGATTGCCAATTGACGTTTTTTGGATAAAAAATAACCTTGACGTCTATTGAAGGTCATTATACGCAAAATGAAATAACTTCAGGTCACACCTAATTATATATTTGTAATACGAAACAGATCAGGATCGTTAAGCGGAAAATAAATCAATTATAAATGTAATGCCTATGACACAGATGCAATACCTTAAACCCAAAGAAAAACCAGATTCCGTTCTTTTTTCATAATTAAAAAGCCAGTTAACTATTAAATCTGATAATTTATGGATAATTTTTTATTTACAGACATGTATAAGTATATAACAATCAGAAAACTATTAATGATAAAAATCATTCTGATGTTTTCAGCAATTTTATGTATCAGAATACAGGCGAGCCCATCTTCCGCAGATGAAATATTTCCAGTCATTGTGCCGCAAAACACCACACAAACAACCACAATTACCGGTACCGTCATCGACGAATTCGGCGATCCTATGCCGGGAGTACACGTGGTCGTAAAAGGAATAACGATCGGCACGTCGACCAAATCCGACGGCCAGTATAGTATTAATGTACCTGATAAGGAAGCGATATTAGTCTTTTCTTATATCGGATACATCACACAGGAATTGAAAACCGGTAATCAAACTGTTATAAATATCACGATGGGTGAGGATCTTCAGCAAATGGAAGAGGTGGTCGTGATAGGATACGGAACCCAAAAGAAGGTAAATTTAACCGGATCGGTCGATGCAATATCCGGGGATGAACTCCAGAACAGAGCTGCGGTAAATATGGGTGAATTGGTGAAAGGAGCATCTCCAAACTTAAATATAACCATGGGAATGCGGGGAGGAGAACCTGGGGCTACATCAAGCTGGAACATCCGTGGAATGGGGTCAATCAATGCCGATGCTGCTCCTTTAATACTAGTCGATGGAGTTGAAGTGAATATCAATAACATTGACCCTGAATCAATAGAGAGTATCTCTATATTAAAAGATGCTTCGGCTTCTGCCATTTACGGTTCCAGAGCGCCGTTTGGGGTTATACTTATTACTACCAAAAAAGGTAAAACGGGTAAAGTAAGCGTTGGATACAGTAATAATTTATCCATGAATGTACCTATGAGAATATCCAGTTTTGTGGACGCGATGTCATGGGTTACAGCCTATAATCAGGCGAATGCGAATGCTGGTTTAGCCCCGCTTTATAGTGATGAACAAGTGGATCGGGTACGGCGTTATATGGAAGGAACTTTCCCTTATGAGTACGATCCGGAAAAACCTGTTGATAATATCTGGGCCGGAAGACGCGTCGGAAATGCCAATAACAATTGGCCGAAGTTATTGATCGCAGATCATTCCTTTAATCAAAAGCATCATATTAATCTATCCGGAGGAAGCGAAAAAACAAATTATTACATAGCCGGTGGATTTGTAACTCAGGATGGTATCTACCGTTATGGAAATGACAATTATAAAAGATTCAACCTGCTCTCCAACCTGAATTCGCAAGTAACCAAGTGGCTGAATGTGAAAACAGGCATTAAATACGCCAAAGGATTATCGGATTATCCCGTAGGGCAAACTACTGTCGGCAGGGAACACATGATGGGTGAGATGCTTACATTTGCCCCCCTGATGCCGATGTACAATATTAATGGAACGATTCAATGTCCGTTAGTCAGATGGCAACAGGATTCCGGAAGGGATAAATGGGAATCGAACGACTTCTTTGCAAATTTAGGAGCTGATATTGAACCTATTAAAGGATGGGTAACGAGTTTTTCATATAATCACAATGTAATAAATACCAGGCGTTTTACACATCCAAAACCCGTATGGGTTGAATTGGGCACCGGCCAATTCGGTAATGTCGGAAAACCCGAATCCAGTTGGGAAGCAGTCTATACACAAACAAACTATTCGTTACTGAATGTTGTTTCTTCCTACGAAACGACACTGGGTAATCACTATCTGAATGCTTTAGCGGGATATGAGCAAGAAGAAAAAAAATATACTTCATTAACAGGAAAAGGCGTCGGCCTGATAACTGACGAAGTTCCATCAATAAAGACATCTCTGGGAGAAAAAACAGTTACAGATGCCATGAATCACTGGGCTACACAAGGTATTTTCGGACGTATTAATTACAACTACAAAGAGAAATATCTGATAGAAGTCAGTGCGAGATACAACGGTTCATCGCGCTTTTCTCCGGATACCCGATGGGGATTTTTCCCATCCGCTTCCGTTGGATATGTAATCTCCAAAGAAGAATTCTGGGAATCGCTCCAATCAGCCATTAACATCCTTAAAATCAGAGGATCTTACGGTTCATTAGGGAATCAGAATGTCGGTTTGTATTCTTACTTATCAACGATGGGAGTCGGTTCTGAACTCAATTGGATCATTGACGGAACGAGACCTCAGTATGTCACTCCTCCCGGACTTATAAGTCATGACCTCACATGGGAAAAAATCACTACGGCTAATATTGGTTTCGATGCCGGCTTCCTGAATAACCGATTGCAGGTGACTTTCGACTGGTTTGAAAGGATTACTAAAGACATGCTGGGCCCGACCGAGACCTTGCCTTATCCGTTAGGCGCTTCTGCTCCCCAAAGAAACAATGCGGAACTGTCTACTAAAGGATTTGAATTGGTGCTTTCATGGAGAGACCGGATCTCATCTGATTTTTCTTACAATGCTAAAATCAGCATTGGAGATCACCGGGCAAAGATTCTGAAATATTATAATGACAAGGAGTTAATTGATACCTGGTATCCCGGCAAAGAAGTTGGAGAGATCTGGGGTTACACCACCGATGGCATTATCCAGGCCGAGGGAGAAGCAATGCCTGATCAATCCAAATTTTATGCAACCTGGGGGCCTGGCGACATCAAATATAAGGACTTAAACGGTGACGGAAAAATCAATGACGGTACCCGGACACTGAATGATCATGGTGATCTGAAAGTAATAGGGAACACCACCCCCCGGTATAATTATAGCATATCGGCTGGCTTTAACTGGAAAGGGCTAGATTTCAATATGTTCTGGCAAGGTGTCGGAAAAAGAGATTATTTCCCTCCTAATACGATGCAGGTATTTTGGGGAATGCTGTCAGGCTATGCCAGTTCCGGACTTTATGAGAATTCCAGAACCATGGATTACTGGAGGCCCGCCGACGAAACGAATATGCTGGGTCCTAATACCAATGCTTATTTTGCAAAACCCTATTTCTCCGCACAAACGAACAAAAACCGGCAGGTACAAACACGATATCTTCAGAATGCGGCCTACCTGAGATTAAAAAATCTTCAGATCGGTTATACTTTACCGACCCGTATTTCTGAAAAAGTATTTCTTCAAAGAGCCAGAGTTTATCTATCTGGCGAAAATCTACTGACAATCACAGGCTTGCCAGATAATTTCGATCCGGAAACGACGATTGCTTCCGATCCGGCAAATGACGGCTATCAGGCCGGACGTATTTATCCTCTTTCCAAGGTCTTTTCCGTGGGTGTTAACTTAACGTTTTAAATTACAATACATCATATTATGAGAAAGATTTATTTATATTTAAGTTTATTGTTAATAGGTTTACCGTCTTGCGATGATTTCCTGGATCGTTATCCACAGGACGCGATTTCGGATATGAGTTATTTTTACACTCCCGATGATCTGAAAACCTATATGAATAGTTTCTACAGCACGTCTTTCTTTGCTAAATATCCAAATTTTGGAGATGATTTCAACAGCGATAATCAGGTTGGCCCCAACGTAGACACCCGTTTACAGGGAACCCGGGTCGTAGCGACAAGCGGCAGTATCGGATTTAGCTGGATCAGACGGGTAAATTATTTTTTCGATCATTACAAAAAGGTTGAAGCAGATTATAAATTGACAGATTACCAGCAGTATTTAGGCGAAGCTTATTTTTTCAGGGCATTATCCTACTATTCCATGCTTCAGTCATATGGAGACATTCAATGGATCTCGCATGAATTAAATACCGGTTCCCCGGAATTATACAATCCGAGAGATTCGCGCGATCTTATTGCGTCTAACATCATATCGGCATTAGATTCGGCTGTTATGTATCTGACAGCTGACAAAACAAAAGGACAAGGACGGATCAATAAATGGATCGCATTACTGATTCAAAGCAGAGTGGCACTTTATGAAGGAACCTGGCAGAAATATCATAACGAAACACCTTTCGGGGTCCAGAATGCGAATCCCGGAAAATATTTCCAAAAGGCAGCCGAAGCGGCTTTAGATTTGATACAATCGGGTCCTTATGACATTTACACCACAGGCGATCCGCTAAATGATTACAGGGAACTGTTTGCATTACAGGATTTTTCCAATAATGTAGAGGTCATGTTCTGGAGGGAATACAATAATGAACTTTCAAGAGGTAGCAGTGATTTTACAAATGACCGGAACCACAGGATGGAATTTCCCAATAACTTCTCGATTACCAAACAACTGGCAGACTCCTATCTATGTAATGACGGTCTTCCGATCAGTATCAGTCCGTTATTCGAAGGACATGAATCACTCAGGGACGAAATGAAAAACAGGGATCCCAGGTTCTTTCAAACCATCGCGCCTCATGATGGAATCCAGCGAATTCACAAAGATGGCACGATCGACTATTGGGCAAGCGTATATGATAATTTAAATTCAAGTGCATATCATAATTCACCCGGAGGTTATATCAATATTAAAGGGTACAATCCCGATATGAATTATCATGTACAACAGTATGAGGAATCACCCGGTATGATATACAGATACGCAGAAGCGTTATTAAATTATGCGGAAGCAAAAGCCGAATCAGAGACAATCACCCAGCAAGATCTGGATCTCTCTATTAACAAGCTCAGAAAAAGAGTCGGTATGCCGGATATGGAACTGAATAACATTGCAGTCGACCCGGGCTGGGACTTCCCGGATCTTTCCCCACTTATCAATGAGATCAGACGGGAAAGGCGTATCGAACTGGCTTGCGAAGGATATCGCTGGAATGACATTGCCCGGTGGGCAGCCGCAGAAGAATTGATCGTAGGAACCAGGCCGAAAGGTTTCAAAGCATCACAAGTTGCCAATAATCCTTATCCCGTAGATGAAGAAGGATTTTTAGACCCATTTCAGAAAGCATTACCCAATGGGTATGGTTTTATTCCGGAAAGAGATTATCTGAATTCCATTCCGATTTCAGAGATTGTATTAAATCCTAATTTAACTCAAAATCCGGGATGGGAAGGCGCTCCAGGTAAATAACTGCATTTTTCCATAAAATCGGGTGTGTTATTATCATCCGATTTTATGGATTTACTCATACAATAACAGATGAAACCGGAAGCTAAGAGCGGATACTATTCTTAATCATTTTTCAGATATGGACAAATTGACAAACAACTCGAAACCAAGATCCTGGAAACAATACGGGCTTGTTATTCTCAGGATTATAATTGGTTGGCACTTCTTGTATGAAGGACTCATCAAACTGGTTACTCCAGGCTGGTCTGCCCAGAACTACCTGTTAAATTCACACAGTTTTATGTCCGCCTTCTTTCATGCATTGGCCTCAAACCAAACGGTTATGGAAATCGTTGATTTTCTAAATATCTGGGGATTAATTCTGATCGGCTTGGGATTATTCCTGGGGGTTTTTGCCCGCATAGCCGTTTATGCAGGGATTGTGCTTCTATCCTTTTATTACCTTGCTTATCCTCCTTTTAACGGATATAACTATGGAATTGCGCTGGAAGGGAGTTATTTAGTCGTGGATAAGACGTTCATCGAGATGGTTGTACTGATCGTCCTCTCATTATTCCCTCAAACGCTGAATATCGGTTTGCAAAACTTATTTTTAAAAATAAAACCTTATCTGCAAAAAATTTCATTCCCTAAAAAGCGAAAAAAGCATATTCCTGTTGCAACGGAAATACCGGTTCCAAACGGCCGTCGCAATATGATCAAAAACCTGACATTTTTACCTTTTGCCGGGGTCTTCACATGGTCTTATATCAAGGCTAAAAAAGATTCTGAAATAGATGCGATTTCCGGTGGAACAATCATGTTAAAGCGGAGTTCGCTGAACGAAATTGAGGGAGAAATACCGATGGGAGTCCTGGCAAAAGGCAGACCTCCCGTCAGCCGGTTGATTATGGGGACAAATCACCTGTCGGGAACAGCCCATGCACGGGATTTGAAATATGCCAGTTCCTTATTCAAAGCATACAATACGAATAAAAAGGTTCTTGAGACCTATCTGCTGGCAGAAGAGACCGGTATTAATCTCTTTTATGCAACTCCGCTTTTAGAACAGTATAAAAAAATGTACGGCAGTAAAATCCAGACCTGGAGAAATGTCTCCCCTACCCAAAAAGATATTTATGGCCCGGTTGACCAGGCTATCGATATGGGCGTAGATTACATTTTCATACAAGGCGCAGCCTGCGATCGCAGAGCTTATGAAGGAGACATCGAGGTGGTGGCCAAATGTATTGAATACATTCAGCAGCAAGGATATCCGGCCGGACTTGGAGCACATACGATCCAAGCGATGAACATGGCAATGATAAGTTGTCAGCATGCAGGAGTTGAACCCGATTTCTATTATAAGACCATGCACCACGACAAATATTGGTCGGCACATCCGAGAGAAAACCGCAAACCATTCCTATGGAGCGCCAACATTAGTGAAGACCATAACGAATTTCATGACAACATGTGGTGTCTATTTCCGGAAGAAACAATCGAATTTGTACAAAAAGTCAAAAAGCCGGTAGTGGGATTTAAAGTGCTGGCCGGTGGCGCTATTGTTCCGGAAGAAGGATTCCAATGGGCCTTTGACAACGGTGCTGACTTCATCGAGGTAGGAATGTTCGATTTTCAGATTGTTCAGAATGTCATACAAACGATTAAAAGCGTAGAAAAAGCCCAAAACCGAAACAGACCATGGTACGGATAATCACCTAATACAATTCTATTAACATGTTTAAATATCGTATATTATATATTCTGGCCATTACTGTTTTTTTAACGGTAAAATGCACGAATCCTTCTTTTGAAATAACAGGAGTTGTTCAAAATGGATTAAACGGAGAACCGGCAAAAGGAACTAAAGTTTGTTTACAAGGAACCGGTTATTCAACCGTTACGAATAAAAATGGAGATTTCAAACTGAAAATTCCTCTTTCCACCTATCCCGCAATCTCCATTGAAGACATAAATACCACATCCTTTATAAAAAAGAGGACACCAGGCTTCAACATGACATTAATTGCCGAAAAAAAGGGATTTCAATCGTTGGAATATCATATATCATCCCGGTTAAGCAATTTGTCACTCGGCATACTGCCCGAACCTCCCGAATTTAATGCAAGTGACTATTCAGGCGAATACCTTCCTTTCACCACCCGGCTGGAAAAAGACGTACAATGGGAGAATATCATTGACGGCGTACGCTTATTTTATGAAAAGAGAGTAGAATCCGAAAAAGAGAAAAGAAAATTATACTGGGAAAGAGATCTTTCTTCTCCGGAAGCATATGAGGCTTCGATTAAATCGAACCGGGAGCAGTTCAGAAAAATTCTCGGTGCTATAGACGAACGTGTACCTGTCTCTATGAAAAAGTTAAATAAGGTAAGCGAAACAGATTTGTATACCGTATATGAAGTTCACTGGCCTGTATTGAAAGAAATCGTTCCACGGCCGGCATTGCAAAACTGGCCGGAACTCGATGTTCCCCGTCAGATCTTTGGAGAAGGTCTTTTACTGGAACCCAGGACGACACCCAAAGGGTATACGATAGCCATTCCGGATGCCGATCAGCATCCAGAAGATCTTGCCGGATTGAGTACAAACATACAGGAAGAATCACAGTTTGCCCGCCATTTGGCCGAAAACGGATATACGGTCGTGATTCCGGTGATTATTGATCGCACCAATCGCTGGTCACGAGGTACAGATAGGCCTTCCCGAACCTGGATCTATTCGCAGGCACATGAGATGGGACGGACTGTCGCAGGGTATGAAATACAAAAAATAGAGGCCGTTGTCGACTGGTTTGAACAACAGGGAAAAGGCAGTGTGCCGATCGGAATAGCCGGATACGGCGAAGGCGGTTTATTAGCCTTTTATACGGCGGCCCTGGATATCCGGATAAAAGCGGCTCTGGTCAGTGGCTATTTTGCTCCGCGGGAAAAGATATGGCAGGAACCTATCTACCGGAATGTCTGGGGATTGCTGAAAATGTTCGGTGACGCAGAAATAGCAAACCTTATCGCCCCCCGTTCCTTAGTTGTTGAATACAGTGACGTTCCGGTTTATGACGGCACAAAAAATGAAGGAAAAAAAATCGAGCCTCCGGGTGAACTATGGACACATTCGTTCGATGAGGTGGAATCGGAATTTAACCGTATCGTCCCGCTTACCGGAAAAGAGTTGGGCAAACAGGTATTTTTGGAACATCATGCAGGGAAAACTCTTCCTGCTGGTTCTGAAAAAGCTATGCTCCGGTTTATGAATGTGTTGGGTCATGTGGAACCGACGCCTCTTTCGGATGTCATCCCGGAAGATACCCGCAAAGAAGTTGATTTCACTGCACGAATGGGACGCATGGTCGAACAAATGGTTGGTCATACACAACTCTTATTAAGGGACAGTGAATATGTCAGGAAAGATTTCGTAAAAACACTGACCGGACCGGAAAAGACACGGGAGTTTTTCCGGCAGGAATTAACCGGATGGCTGGATGATGACTTTTCACCTGTGAACGCAAGAACGAAACGGATCGACGAACAGCCGGGTTATACATGTTACGATGTATTAATCGATGTTTTTCCGGATGTCGAATTATGGGGTATTCTGACGATTCCGAAAGGGATCAAACCGGATGAAAAACGTCCTGTAATCGTCCTGCAACACGGACGGGGTGGAAATCCGATGACAGCCATGAGTGAAAAAAGCGGTTATTTTGAGGTCGGCCGGAAAATGGCTGACCGGGGATTTGTTGTTTTTACGCCTTTAGGAAACTGGACCGGAGAAACCCGGTTCCGGTGGATCGACCGGATTGCCAAACCTTTAAAAAACACGCTCTGGTCAAACGTCGGAAGGCAACACGAACAATTAATACGCTGGTTCGGGGCACTGCCGTTTATTGATACTTCCAGAATTGCCCTGTACGGTAAAAGTATCGGCGGACAGGCGGCTTCTCTTATCGCCTCCATGGTACCGGAGTATTCCATGAGTATCAATTGCGCATACTTTAATGAAAGCGCCAGAAAAGAAACAACTGTTTATTTTCCAACCGGTTTTGTGTATCATGTCGATTCCGAAATGCCGATGTGGAACAGAGGCCACACAATGGAATACGCCGAAATATCTAACTACCTCATTTTTCCACGTCCCTTTATGGTCGAACATGGAAAAAAGGATGGAATTGCACCTCCGGGTTGGGTAGAACATGAATACGCAAAAATAAAGGAATATTATGAACAACAGGGAAAAGGAGACCTGACCGATTTGGATTTACATGAAGGAGGGCATATCATCAACGGAATAAAAACATATCCGTTTTTACATAAGCACCTGAATTGGCCGGAACCTTAAAACCGTATTTTTCAGTAATAAATCAAAGTAACAAATCTAAAATACAAATCAAATGAAAATTTATTGGATAGTAGGCGCAATCGGACTGGCACTATTTTCATGCAACCCGAAAAGCAAAGACAGCGCCAGGAATACAACAACTTTCACCGGAAAAGAAGGAGAAGCAAAATTAATTGTTTTGGCTCCGGGACATTTTCATGCCAGTCTGCTCCAAAAGAGCTGGATGCCACAAGTGAATGATTCGGTGTATATATACGCAGTATCACCCGATGACACAGGATTAAAACAATATCTTTCAGCAATTAAATCATTCAATAACAGGAAAAAAGTTCCGACAGACTGGAAGGAGATCGTCTATACAGGCAGTGATTTTCAGAAAAAAATGCTCGACAATCAAAAGGGAAATATAGTCATACTTGCCGGTAATAACAGGGAAAAGACCGAATATATATTTAATGCGATAGAAGCCGGCTTGCATGTATTATCTGACAAACCGATGGCGATTAACCGGGAAAACTTCCTGCTGTTGGAAAAAGCCTATGCCAATGCAAAGAACCGGCACGTACAGGTCTACGATATGATGACCGAACGTTATGATATGCTGAATATCATCGAAAAGGAACTTATCAATGACAACGAGTTCTTTGGTCAACTGCAACCGGGAACCCCGGAAGCGCCGGCAGTGTATATGGAAAGTATACATCACTTTTATAAAGAGGTATCAGGTGCACCGTTGATTCGTCCGGCCTGGTTTTACGACGTAGAACAACAAGGCGAAGGAATTGCCGACATAACGACTCATCTGATTGATTTACTGTTCTGGAAATGTTTTCCTGATCAAGCGATTGATTACAGACAAGACATCGGAACGATTACCGCAACCCATTGGACAACCGATCTCAACTTGGAACAATTTACTCGGTCTACACAAGAGACAACCTATCCTGATTACCTTCAAAAATATCTCGACAACTCCACTTTGAAAGTTTATGCAAACGGAACGATTCATTTCAATGTACGAAATCATCAGGTGAGTTTGAAAGTAATCTGGAACTATCAGGCTCCGGAAGGCAGCAGTGACATGTTTATGGCAGAAATGAAAGGTACAAAAGCCATTTTGAGAACGGTTCAAGGCAAAGAACAAAACTTTATGAAACAACTGTATGCGCAACAACCGGAAGGGATTGACGAAAAAGTATTCGTCGGAATATTGCAGAAAACAATCGATAAAATCAAAACGAACTATCCTTTTGTCTCCTATTCTCCAACGGGAAATAAAGGCGAATATCTTATCAACATACCGGAAGAAAACAGGGAGGGTCATGAATCTCATTTCAAATACGTCGCCGAAAGCTTTTTCGGCTTTTTAGTAAACCGTAACATGCCTGAGTGGGAAACACCCAATACCCTGGCAAAATACTATATCACTACAAAAGCAGTGGAAGTAGCAAAGGAAAAAGACCGTGAGTAGGATTCCGGATTCTTTCGAAAAATAAAAATGAAATCTATGACTAAGAAAAAGAGATTTAACTGGATACATACGATCGGGCCGGGATTAATTGTCGGGGCGCTCGTTTTCGGCCCGAGTAAGCTCACCATCACTTCCAAAATCGGCGCTAATTTTGGTTATGATTTACTGTGGATTATCATTATCGCCATCTTTTTTATGGCTATATTCACGATCATCGCCGAACGAATAGGAATGGCCACGGATGAATCCCTGCTGACAATGATCGGCAAGAAATGGGGAAAAGTATTTTCAATGATCATTGGTATCGGTATTTTTATGGTATGTACATCTTTCCAAACAGGAAACTCGGTCGGTGTAGGAATTGCCATCGGAGAATTAACCGGGACCAATAACAGTCTCTGGATCTTAGTTTTTAATTGCATCGGCATTACCCTCCTCTTTTTCAGGAACTTCTACAAAGTATTGGAAAAACTCATGCTTGTCTTAATCGGGATGATGTTGATTGCATTTTTAATCACATTAATCGAAGTCAGGCCCGGTATTGACAAAATATTTACGGGATTTTTCGTACCGAAAGTTCCGGATGGCTCCGTAGGATTAATCATTGCATTTATGGCATCCTGCTTTTCCATCGTCGGTGCATTTTATACATCGTACCTGGTCCAGGCAAGAAAAAAACTAAACCCGGAGAGGGACAGTCATATTTCCCGAAACAGTAGTTTGACCGGTATTATCGTATTGGGCGTCTTGAGCGCCATCCTGATGATTTGCGCGGCCGAAATTCTTCAACCGTTGAATATCGAAGTAAAAACGGCGACAGATATGTCTCTGGCGTTACGTCCCGCTTTTGGAGAAGCCGCTTCCGCCGTATTCTTAATCGGACTGTTTGCCGCCGGTTTTTCGTCTGTTATAGGCAATGCTACGATCGGCGGTACGTTAATGAGCGATGCGCTTGGTTATGGAAAAGATTTTGACTCAAGCAAAACCAGGATACTGATTGCCATTGTCATGGTTATCGGAACCGTCATCGCCTTATTATTCGGTAGCGCTCCGCTTGAATTGATCGTTTTTGCCCAAAGCATAACGATTTTTATTGTTCCGGTAATCGGTATTGCGATGTTTTTAATAGCCAACAACAAACAGATCATGAAAGAAAACCGGATCAGTTTGTTTTTCCGGATCTCAGGCATCGTTGGCCTATGTATCATTCTCGTATTAGCAGTCATTAATTTTATTGATATATTTATTAAATAGAAACATATGGGAACATTCGAAAAAGAAATTGTATTGAAAAACTACCTGAAACCTTCTCAGGCCTTATTAGATGACATTTCTAAGATAGAGGGCGACATCCTGATACTGGGAGCCGGCGGAAAAATGGGACCGGCAATGGCTATACTAGCGAAAGATGCAATAAATGCCATAGGTATAAACAAGGAAATAATTGCAGTTTCAAGGTTTTCAGACGCAGATGCGAGGGAGAAACTAAGCAGTTACGGTATTACGACCATACGGGCAGATCTGTTAAATGATAACGATCTGGACAAAATCCCCGATGTTCCCAATGTCATCTACTTAGCCGGACATAAGTTCGGCACGACAGGGAATGAAACCTATACCTGGGCCATGAATACATTTCTTCCAGGGATCATTGCCGAAAAATTCAACAAATCCAATATCGTCGTATTTTCTACAGGTAATGTTTATCCTCTATCTCCGGTTGTAAACGGAGGAATGACCGAAGACATGCCGGCTTCACCCATTGGGGAGTACGCGCAGTCTTGTTTAGGCAGGGAACGTATCTTCCAGTACTTTTCAACGAAAAATAACACCCCTGTCCTACTCTACCGGTTAAATTATGCCAATGATGTAACATATGGCGTTTTATTAGAGATCGCCAAATCGGTTCATGAAGAAAGAGAAATTGATTTAACCATGGGTAATGTAAACGTAATCTGGCAGGGAGATGCCAATGAAATTGCCATCCGGGCATTGTTACATTGCACTGTTCCGGCAAAAATACTGAATGTGACAGGGCCGGAGATAATTTCAGTAAAATGGATTGCGGAAGAATTTGGGAAGCAATTCGGTAAAACCCCGGTTTTTTCCGGTAAAGAGAAACAGGAAGCTTTACTGAGTAATGCATCCGAATGCTTCAAACTCTTCGGGTATCCTCATATCAACCTGAAACAAATGATGGAACTTATCGGGCATTGGGTGATGGAAAAAGGGAAAATGATTAACAAACCTACTCATTTTCAAGAAAGAAAAGGTGCCTATTAAAAACGATATCCACATGACAGAAATGATAAAAACAGAAGTACTGCACAAACTATGGGAAGGAGGATTCATTCCGGCACATCCTTTAGCCCTTCATGAAGACCTGACTATCGACGAAGAGTCACACCGCAGGTTAACGCGTTATTATATATCCTGTGGAGTTGACGGAATAGCGATCGGGGTCCACACAACTCAATTCGAGATAAGGGATCCCGCCTATAATTATTACGAAAAAGTGTTAGAGATCACCCTAGATGAAATTAACCGTTCGACCACCAATCCCTCTTTTATTAAAGTGGCCGGCATTTGCGGTGCAACATCACAGGCCATTAAAGAAGCCCGGATTGCAAAAAAATTAGGGTATGATTTCGGTTTACTGAGCATGGGAGGATTGCATTCGTTTTCAGAAAAAGAACTTATTGAACGTACTCAAGCAGTTGCCAAAGAAATCCCGGTATTCGGATTTTATCTGCAACCTTCGGTTGGGGGGCGAATATTCAGTTATGATTTTTGGGAACAGTTTTGTAATACAGAGAACGTTTACGCAATAAAAACAGCTCCGTTTAACCGGTATTTCACACTGGATGTCGTCCGGGCAATTTGTAATTCCGGCAGGAACAATGAGATCGCCCTTTATACGGGTAATGATGATAATATTGTGGTAGATTTATTAACTCCTTACACAATCATAAATAGCAATCACCCGGTTCAGAAAAGATTTGCAGGAGGCTTATTGGGTCATTATGCCATATGGACTAAAAGATCCGTTGAATTGTTTCATAAAATAAAAGAAGGATTGAAAAACAGTAATCTGGATTATGAAGAAATGCTAAGCACTGCTGTTGAAATTACCGACATGAACGCAGCCATTTTCGACGCGGCAAATCAATTTCAGGGATCGATCTCCGGGATTCACGAAGTCCTCAGGAGGCAAGGATTGTTGAAAGGCATCTGGTGTTTGAATCCAAAAGAAAAATTATCCGAAGGACAAGCCGGAGAAATTGACAGGGTGATCTCTCAATACCAAAAATGGACGGATGATGATTATGTAAAAGAATTCATTAAAAAGGATGATAACCATTCATTAAAAAAGTAAATTTTAAGTTGACGAATGGCAAGATTATCAATAAGTATGTTAATTTTTAATAGGACACAAATGAAACGTCGCAACTTTATTAAAACCGCAGGTACACTAGTAGGAGTTTCCTGTCTGTCGCCCCGCTTTGCTTTTGCCGGAACACTTGTTTTCAACCGGAAAATACGTATAGGAATAGTCGGAGGACGATTCGGAAATACCTTTTATTTCAATGAACATCCCAATTGTCATGTCGAAGCGGTCAGCGATCTGATCCCGGAGCGCAGACAGGACATGATGCGGAATTACCAGTGCGATAAGTCTTACGAATCGCTGAAAATATTGCTTCGGGATCCGAAGATAGAAGCCGTAGCCATATTTACCCCGGCTCCCGATCATGCGGCCCACACCATCCAGGCGCTCAATGCCGGGAAACATGTGCTGTGCGCCGTGCCGGCAGTAATGACATTAAAAGAAGCCTATGAAGTTTTTAATACTGTTAAACGCACCGGATTGACCTACATGATGGCGGAAACAACGACCTGGTTCCAAACGGTTATTTCGGCAAAGAAAATGTACCGGGACGGTGCCTTCGGAAACATATTCAGCAGTGCAGCTCAATATTACCATCCCGGGCTGGAAGAACTTTATTTTGCAAAAGACGGCACAAAAACCTGGCGGCACGGACTCCCACCTATGCTCTATCCTACACATGTCACTTCCCACCTGATTGCTGTAACGGGAGAAAGATTAGCTTCGGTTTCCTGCAATGGCTGGAGCGATGACAGCCCGATTCTTAAAAAGAACCGGTACAATAACCCCTTCTGGAATGAAGCCGCCTTTTTCAGGACAGACCGGGGAAACTCTTTCTTCGGGGAAGTCTGCTGGAAAGGGGCGCTGGTCGGGACGGAACGCGGCGAATGGCACGGGGATAAAATGAGTTATTATTCTGCCTACAAAAATACGGACGATCACAAGGTGATTTCTACATCGGAAACGGAAGCGGACCATGGTGGTTTTACAGTTGCCAAACAGGAAATGGTTTCGTATCCCCGGGAAGAATGGTGGAAGAGCGACATATTGCCCTCTGCCATGCGCCACAAAAGCGGGCATGACAATTCACACTGCTTTATCACCCATGAATTTATCGATTCACTCATAAAGGAACGTGAACCGGAGGTTAATATTCGTGAAGCATTGGCCTATACCGTACCCGGCATTATCGCTCATCAATCTGCTCTCAAAGACGGAGAATTATTGAAAATACCCACCATCGGATAAATAATTTCTCTCTCAAAACCCTGTTTTCGAAAAACGATCATGAACCGGATAATTAGATGGATAGTAAAGAATCCGTAAATGGATGATTTTTAAAATATATTCAATTGATAAACAACTCCTTAAATCAAACAAACAGCTGATTGACGCTTTTTGAAGGTTTAAATTCGCTTTTAAGGTATTTTTGAATAACAGTAAATAATAATTTTATGCTTTGTTTTACAATCCAAATATTATTTAATTTCAATTATTAAACTATGACTACACGAAGAAATTTTATAAAAAAAGTCGCTTTAGGTACTTCTGCAATCTCATTCGGAGGGGTTTTACCGGGCTTCAGTGCATCAAGCTACAAAAATATTATCGGTTCGAACGAACGCATCCGGATGGCAGGGATAGGGGTCAACGCAAGAGGAAATTCACTGGCGAAAGGATTTGCCGGTGAAAAAGAAAACGGATGCATCGTAACTGATATTTGTGACGTGGATATACGCGCAATCGAAAAATGTGTTGCCGAGATTGAAAAGATTGGGGATAATAAAGTAAGAAAGCACGAAGACATCCGCAAAATGTTAGAATCTAAAGACTTCGATGCGGTTTTTATCGCCACGCCCGATCATTGGCATGCGCCTGCGGCACTGATGGCGATGAAAGCCGGAAAACATGTTTATGTAGAAAAACCGACAAGTCACAATCCTGAAGAAAACGTTTTTCTAACCGAGGCCGAAAAAAAATATAAAAGGACGGTCCAGGTAGGCAATCAAAGGCGTTCATGGCCGAACGTGGCGCATGCCATAAAAGAACTGCATGATGGTATTATTGGTGATATATATTATGGCAAAAGCTGGTATTACAATAAACGCCCGACCATGGGCACGGGTAAAACAGCGGCTGTACCATCCTGGTTGAATTGGGATCTCTGGCAAGGGCCGGCACCCAGAAAGCCCTATAAAGATAATCTAATTCACTATAATTGGCATTGGATCTGGCATTGGGGGACAGGAGAAGCTTTAAACAACGGTATGCATTTTATTGATTTGCTTCGCTGGGGGATGAAACTGGATTATCCGACAATAGTTGATTCCAGAGGTGGCAGATATCATTATCAGGACGACTGGGAAACGCCCGATACGCAATTGGTTAATTTCACCTTTTCAAATGGCAAAGTAATGACCTGGGAAAGCCAAAGCTGTATAAAATCTAATATTGCCGGTTATGGTAGCGGAGTAATTTTTTATGGAGATAAAGGAAGTCTGGTAATCGGAGGGGGAAATGAGTACAAGGTTTTTAACGTGGATGATACATTAGTCAAACATTTTGATAGTAAGATGGTGTTTGAACAAGGTAATTTAGTAAATCCGACACAGAAACTGGATGCCTATCATTTCCAGAATTTCTTTGATGCGATCCGTAAAGGAGAGCCTTTAAATTCCTGCTTAACAGAAGCTTGTAAAAGCACACAGCTGGTACAGCTGTCAAATATTGCTCACCGGGTGGGAAGATCGTTAAACATAAACAGTCACGATGGTACCATTATAAATGATACCGAGGCATCCAGATACTGGAAAAGAGAGTATGAAAAGGGCTGGGAGTTAAAGGTTTGATCAGAAAGATCAAATGGCGATAATATTGTCAATCTTATTCTGATTTTTTTTTACCAAAATCTCAAATACTATGAAAAATTTAAATTGTTAGCTTATGAAAATTACATCATCGAAGATCTTATTAAAAAATGTCTCGGATATAAAGATATTCTTATGCATTTTCTTTCTTTGTTTTTTTGTTACACCGTCTGTTTTTGCGCAAAACTTCCATATCACAGGTAGAATAATAGACATCCATAATGAACCTTTGGCCGGCGCTACGGTAATGGAAGTAGGTACTACAAATGGAGCAATAACTGATCCGGATGGACACTACTCCATCAGAGTAGGATCAGAAAACGCTGACCTGAAGTTTACTTACATCGGATATGAAGAACAACAGGTTAAAATCAATGGCAGGACTATCATTAATGTTATTTTGAAAGAAGAAACGAGTCTGCTGGATGAAGTCGTAGTCGTTGGGTTCGGAACCCAGAAACGGGTCAATCTGAGCGGCTCCGTATCAACGGTTGCGCTTGATGAGAAGATAACCAGCAGAGCATTAACCAATTTATCTACCGCATTAAGCGGACAACTGCCCGGTCTGGCGATTAGTCAGAACAGCGGTATGGCAGGTAAAAACGATGTATCCATCTTAATCAGGGGAATGGGGACTGTCAATAACGCGAATCCTTTGATCGTTGTTGACGGTATGCCGGATGTAGATATGAATCGTCTGAATCTCAATGATGTGGAAAGTGTCACGGTGTTAAAAGACGCAAGTTCGGCTGCAATCTATGGTTCCAGGGCGGCGAATGGCGTTATTTTAATTACTACAAAATCAGGAAAAGGACAGGATAAGGCAAGATTTGAATTCTCCGGTAACCTAAGCTTCAGTTCGCCAACTAATAATTATGAATACATGGCAGATTACCCCAGGGCGTTAACCCTTCATCAGGTAGCGCAGGCCACAGGAACGTTACGTCAGAATTATAACTTCAAAGACGGAACCATTGATCAATGGATGGCGTTAGGAATGATTGATCCGGTAAAATACCCGAATACGGATTGGTGGGATATCATTATGCGCACCGGCGTGATGCAGAATTATAATATGTCAGCATCAGGAAGCAATGACAAATCAAATTTTTTTATCTCAATCGGATTAATGGACGAAGAGGGCCTGCAAATCAACAATGACTACAGGAGATATAATGCCAGATTTAATTTCGATTATAAATTGAAAGAAAACCTGAAGATCGGTACACGTTTCGGAGGGAACTGGTCCATTTATGAATATGCCGGTGATGACGGATTCACGGGAGGCGGTGTGGGTACCGACCTATACGCTGCCATTGCAGGAGTAACACCCTATGACCCGGTGACCGGTTATTTCGGCGGGAAGATGGCTTACAACGAAAACCTGCTCGCCTTCAATCCCTATCTCTACTTTACGAATATACACAATCGTCAGAACAGGCAGGAAATCAATCCTTCCATATATCTCGAGTGGTTTCCGGTTCAGGGTTTAAGAGCAAAAATTGACTACACCATTAATTATTATAATCAATTCAGATTAAACGCCAATACCCCTGCCCGTGCTTATGACTTCCAAAGAGAGATGATGACGGATCGTTGGTTCATAGTAGAAAGCGCTCCGATTCGCAACTTTACGAACACCGGCTATAAAACGCAATTAAACGGCCTGTTGAATTATGATAAAAAAATCAACGAAAATCATCAATTGAATGCATTGTTCGTATTTAGTCAGGAATACTGGTATAACAGGTCTCAAACGGCCTCCCGAAATGACCGCTTACATCCTTCCCTAACCGAAATAGATGCGGCGTTGGTATCCATACAGTCTACCGGAGGAAATTCAAACGAAGAAAGTATGCGTTCCTTTGTAGGACGGTTAAATTACAATGCTTATGATAAGTATTTCCTGGAGTTAAGTGCAAGATACGACGGTTCTTCCCGCTTTATCGGAGACAATCAGTATGGATTTTTCCCGTCCGGTTCTTTAGGTTGGAGATTTTCGGAAGAACATTTTATCAACAAATTTACGGAAGGAATTCTAAGTAACGGAAAACTACGGATTTCATACGGCGGATTAGGGAACAACAGCGGCGTAGGAAGATATGAACAACAGGAAACATTAACAACAAACAATTATGTTATTGACGGCCAGATCGTCAAAGGATTCGTAAATAAAAAAATGATCAACAGAAACTTATCATGGGAAAGTACGTATGTGACAAACATAGGATTGGATCTTGGTTTTTTCAGGAATCGGTTGACCGCAGAAATTGACTATTACGACCGGTTGACCAAAGGAATGAATCGGCCTTCGGAGATGTCCATCCATTTAACGGGAGCCTATACGGCGCCAAGAACCAATATTGGTAATCTACGTAACCGGGGTATAGAGGGTAATTTCAGATGGCAGGATAAAATATCCGATTTTTCCTATTTTGTACACTTTAATATTTCATATAATAATAACAGGCTCGAAAGTTGGAATCAGTATTTAGGCAGGGGCTCTACATTCATAGACATGCCTTATGGCTTTTTATACTCATACATAGATAAGGGTATAGCACAGACCTGGGAGGACATTTATCGCAGTACGCCGCAAGGAGCATCACCCGGTGATATATTAAGGCTTGATTTGAACGGAGATGGAAGAATTGACGGAAATGATCAAAAAGCATTTCCTAAAATTGACCAAAACAGACCGCGGACTAATTTCGGTTTTAATCTTGGTATGAGATGGAAAGGAATTGATGTATCTACTTTATTTACAGGAGCGACCGGACGTAAAGATTACTGGTTAAACAGGTATAACTATGTTAATCCGGGCATCATCAGTTATGCTTTCAGCCGGTGGCATATAGATAAACCCTGGAGCCAGGAAAACAGAAACGGCGGCTGGCCCCGGTTGGGCGGATCAAATAATCGTGTCGAGACCACTCTATGGTTGGATGATCTCAGTTATATCAGACTGAAAAACATCCAACTTGGATATACATTAAAAAACAATCATGTTTTGTCTAAGTTAGGCGTAAGTGATATAAGACTTTTTGTTTCAGGTGAGAATTTATTAACAATAACCGGTTACAGAGGGCTTGATCCGGAAAAACAAGGGGATGCGAATTATGACGCATACCCCTTTGTTAAATCTTATTCCTTTGGTTTTCAAATTGGTATCTAAACAAATAAAAATATGAAAAGAAAACTATCTTACACAAGTATCAAAAACATCATCCTGATAAGCCTGCTATCATTCCTGTGTTTCTCATGTGATGATTTTCTGGATAATCAGCCGACAACCGAATTGGGAGCCGCAGCTTTCTGGAAAACAACCGATGACGCGACAATTGCATTAATGGGAGCCTATGCCGATGTACGTTCGCTATTCGAATGGGATTGGTATTGGGACGGACAAGGCGAGTATGTAAAAGTATTAAACACGACTGCTGTCGAAAGATCACCCGGATTTACCAACGGCTCTTTTAACCCAAGCGGCTATGGAGGTTCTTTTAATTCAATGTACCAATACCTTTACGGAGGAGTACACCGAACCAACTATGTGATTGAAAATGTAGAGAGAATGCTTCATGAAAACACGTCTCCGGATATCATACGTGAACTCGAAACCGTCATTGGAGAGGCTCGTTTATTAAGAGGCATGATCTATTTCCGGCTTATTTCCCTTTAGGGTGATGTTCCCTATATCGGAAAAATCATCTATGATAATTCGGAAGTGGAGCATATTACAAGGACGCCATTGAAGCAAGTCAAAGACTTGATTTATGAAGATTTCACTTACGCTTCCGAAAAGCTTCCGGATCAGATACCGGCATTGGGACGAGCTGCCAAGCCGGCTGCTTTAGCCTTCAGAGGAAAGCTGCAACTTTATTGGGCATGCTGGAACAACTTTGGCTGGCCGGAGTTGGATGGTTTTACGCCTGATAAGGAAGAAGCGCGGAAAGCCTATATCGGAGCTGCGGATGATTTTAAAAGAGTGATCAATGATTTCGGCCTGACCTTATTCAGAAACGGAGAACCCGGAGAATGCAGCGGATTAGGGGATGCCAGCGTATTGCCGAACTATTTCGATTTATTCCTCCCTACCTCTAATGGAAATCCGGAAGTTATTATGTGTTTTACGCATGGAGGCCAGGGATCAGGTCAGGGAGAATCTTTAATGCGGGCAATGGGCGGACGTCAGCTTCAGAACAGTCAGTTGCAGGTTTATCCTCGTTATGAAATTGCTGATCGGTATCAATCTACGATTACCGGTGATTTTTGCGATCCTTTAATTCCGATGCACCCCACCGCTCCGGATGCAAGAAGCGCTGAAAATTCCGCTTTAAACCCCGAAAGTTATAAAGACAGGGACTATAGAATGAAAGCTTCTATTTTGTGGGACTATGAAATGATCATGGGAATCATCGATTTTCAGTACGCCGGATGGGTTCCGTATATCTATAAAACCTGGACAGCTCCTGTTATTATAAATGGAGTAGAGTATGTCACCTATACAGGACATGGAACGGTAAACTCCGGGTATGTTTATCGAAAATTCCTGCGGAATTATCCGGGCCAGGACCGGGCATCCGGAGATTTTGCCTGGCCGGTCATGCGATTAGCCGATGTATTTCTGATGTATGCAGAGGCAACCAATGAAATAAACGGACCTCAACCGGATGCCATAGAGTTAGTCAATAAGATAAGACATCGGGGCAATCTTCCTCCTCTTAAACCGGAAAAATATACCGACAAAAATGCATTTTTCGAGGCCATTGAACAAGAACGGATTGTCGAATTATTAGGTGAAGGACAAAGAGCTTTTGACTTGCGCCGTTGGAGAGCGATCGAAAGGGCGTGGGTTGGGCCGTATAGCCCCGGGGTATGGTGCATTGATGCCCACGGATCTCAAATAACCAGATATTTCAATAATGCTTCAGAGAGAACATACGAACAATGTTATATATTCAGAATACCCCCGGCCGAAAGGGACAGAAATCCGAACCTGACCCAAAACAGACCGTGGATGTAAAAATAATAATCCCATAAAAAACAATCTATGAAAAAATACAGTATCTTAATACTATTAATATTTGCCGGCTTACAGGGTTGTTTTAATTACCCGATCGACGAAGACGGACTATTAATAACAGAACGCGAAGAATGTTATGTCAGTAATTTTGAATTATTAAATACGGATCACCAGACAGTAAGGACGAAAAACCCGGTAATTGATACACTGGCCCAAACCATTGATGTTGAAGTCCGCTGGGGAACAAATTTAGCCAAATTATGGCCGCAATTTACATTAGTAACGGATGCCAAATTAGATCCGAAGATAACGGGATGGACTGATTTTTCCGACTTAAATTCACCGAAGCAGTGGACGGTTATTTCCGGTAACCGGAAAGTGAAAAAAGTTTATACCGTTAATATATCCGTTCAACAATTAAATCCTTGATATTATGCATGCAAAATTTTATAACATCTGTTTATCGATCGCTTGCTTAAGTTGCCTCCTGACAGCTTGCGACAAGGAGTATACCATACCGGAAACAAACACCCAATTTCAGAATGATTGCATTAAAAGGTCGTTAGGGCCCAATATCGTGGGATTAGATCTGGAATTTGCTTACGCGATGGCTTTAGGCTATGGCAGAGGCAGGATTATTTCCGCCGAAGTGGAAGCGTCAATACCCGGTGACAACGGAACATTTTTAGAACATCGTTCCTTTCATACCGATGATGGGGGGATCGATATCGGTATTACCATCGCTGAACCGTCTGCTACGGTCGGTAATTCAACAAAAATAACATTTACGAAAGACACATGTGCAGCGACACTCAGGTATTATTATATCATCCCGGAAAGTGCGAAAGGCAAGTGGGTCAGCTTCAGGTTTTCCTCGACGGCAAGCACAGGAGAAAAAGTGTCTTATGAAATGGGACCTTACCAAATAACAAAAATGGATATGAAAAGAGACATTGTGTTGTCGGATGAAGGCAAATGTTATTTTTCAATCGCAGATATGGCTGCTTATGACAAAACGGAAGCCATATCAAAAGCAAATAAAATAGATTTGGTTTATTTATACAAAGTTATTTCGGGCATAAGCTTTAACCATGCGTTAGTAGCGCCCGGTACGAATGCCGAATTTTTACAGGGAAAAGAGGTTCCCAACAATAATTCGACGAAAATACAGAAGGCGTATAATTTGGCGGATCGGCATTTGGCCGGTTTGCAATACGGAGTATATGTTGATGATCCCGATTTTGAAAAGCTCAATATCTCCGACGCCCCGAATTACGCCATCGATTTAAGAGCGGAATACGGAATCTGGGTGGAAACGTCAGATAAGAAGTATCGTGCCTATATCTACATCAATAATGTTAATGATGCTACGAAAACGATGACCGTCAGTATGAAAAGATATACGATGTAAAAACAAATGATTTGATATTGAATCCAATCCGGATAGTGCTTGCAATCCATAGATGACACGATGAAATCAAAGTCCTCTGCGGAATGGGTCCAAGAATGATTATTTTTAATATTATTCACAAAAAAAGGAATAGGAGATTATTTTATGAGATTTATATTTGTTGTTGTTTTTTCAGTAACGCTAGGGTTATATACCTCATGCAGATCGCCGGAAGCAAAGCAATTAGGAGACTGGACTCCTAAAATAAGTGGGTGCGGCGGCATTTTTTTAAATGCACAGAAAGGACCATTAATCATAGAAATTGAAAAAACAGATCTGAAAAACGATTCCCTTTCAAGGATACTACGCGCTGTTTTCGTTGGTCCGGACCGGAAAATGATACAGGATATCAATACTTCCGCTTCGGAAAACAATGAAATCAAGAATGTACTGCGTCTGGAGACCCAGGTTGACAGACCGGGTGTCTATGCCATAATGATCACAGTCTCCAATGATCGTTATGGCGAAAATATCGCCTGGAGATTCAAAACAAATTGTGATAAATATATCATAGAAACCTCAAGAGGGCACAAAGATCAATATCATGAAGAGCCGATTATACTGGCCGATCCGGAAAAAGAAACCGATTTATGCTTTCTGCCTCAACGAAATGAGTTCGACATTCTGATAACCCACCTTTCCGATGACATAAAAACGATCGGACTGAAAGATGCAAAAGATCAACCTATTGGATTACTGGAAGTTCTCAATGATACGGCCCGTTATCACGTAGAAGAGGGAAAAAGACATTCGATCCCCTGGAAATTACATTTTTCCAAGGCGCAGGCAGAAATAAAAATAGAGGGCGTGACCCGTTGGGATGCGAATGATCAATCAGATGATTTCTCTACATATCCCGACGGAGCACTTTGGACGCCGAGTTGGTTTCGTTTCCACGATAATCGCTGGTTATTAACGCCCTATAGCCGTACTACTTATGAGCATCCGGAGGAACAAAAATCAGCTTCATTCAAAGTACATAATAATGGAACAAAACCCAAAAAAGTTAAATTTACATTAGAGTTTCCCGAAAATCGCTGGGATGTACGTCTGTCGCATGATGAGGTTCTTCTTCAGCCAAATGAAGAAAAAAAGGTAACATTAAGCTGGAAAGGAGATAGTACAGACCGATCGGTACATCTGCGAGCAACAGATGAAGAATTTACAACTTATGCTACATTGTATGTTAAAACGCAAGATTCCAACACGGACTCTCCTTTAAAAATGCCGATTGTCCTTAAACCTTATTTTCATGAAAACGAACAATTCGGTTATTCACCCGATTACCCTGCCACGAATCAGCCTTACTTCAATATTGACAATAAACCGTATATATTATCTGAAAATGGCATATTCTCTTTCCAAAACAACCGATGGTATGAAACACCCGTGAATAGACTTCAGGGTTCAATTGTTGCTTTTGATTCGGAAGGTGATGTGTATGTATTAGGCCATGAAAACAATCAGACGGTTCTATTACATTCTACAGACAACGGTATCTCTTTCAAGTCGTTTATTATTCCAAACGCAACCGCCGGAACCGGTTTCGATATCGAACAATTTACGGGTCATAACATACCGGATGGTCCGCCTCCGGTCATGAAATACACCCGTACAGGCGCTGACAAACAGCATTTCTGGAGAAAGTATGGAAATCTTGAATTATTAATCCCCAAAAAAACAAACGAAGGATTCGAATGGGAACAACCTGTTTTAATCTCCGATAAGTGCCTCGGTGTGTCGTCCCATTCGGGACTTCCGGCATCGGTTGTATCCCATAAGGATAACATATTTATGGTATGGGGCGAAGTCACAGATGTAAACATCAGCAGAGAAGAAATACCGGGAGTGCCTGTTTTCGTCACTTCATACAATAAAAAAACGAAACAACTGAACAAACCGGTTCTCGTCGGATTCGGAGCGCCACCCAATGATACGCATAATATTCCTGGTATTACGATGGATAGCGAGGGATTCCTGCATGTTCTGACAGGCACACACGGCAGGCCTTTCCAATATGCAAAATCCTTACAGCCTTTAAGTGTCAATGACGGTTGGTCAAAGGCCGAATCCCTTTTGGACCCAAACATACCGCATTCGACTCAGACATATTTAGGTTTGGTCACCGATCAGGAAAATACATTACATACTATTTTCAGATTCTGGCAACACAATAAGGAGCCTTTCCCGGATACCCATTATGCGAGATTGGCATATATGTCTAAAAAACCAGGTCAACCATGGTCGGAACCACAGATATTAGTACAGGCACCGTTATCCCATTACAGTAATTTTCGTCATCGTTTAACCATTGATCGCAAGGGACGGCTATTTATTTCTTACGATTATTGGTCGACCTATTGGTTCTACAGAACTGACAGAAAGTTTTCGGACAGAGTTTTAATCATGTCTTCCGACGAAGGAAAGAGTTGGAAATTAGCGTCTGAAGATGACTTTATGCCATGACTATTTAAATACACACCACTGAATAATTGTCTTTTTTAGTAAAAAATTAATCCGTTTTTATTTATGAGTTTAATCTGTAAGTTTTTTTCCGCTGTAATCATTCACTGCTTTTGCATTCAGATCACAACAGTGAATGCCTCTGATCCTAAAAGGGCAGATAACAAAGATCTTGTTGATCATAGTCGTTGGCAACCGCTTTTCAGCACCGTCAAAGATACAATACATTGGATAAGCACCCGGGGCACATCATTTCCAGATGAAGGCTGGCAAATTAAAAAGAAAGAACTGGTTTTACTTTCCGGAAACAAAGGGGGTGATATTATTACGCGCAAAACATATTCCGATTTTGAGTTAAAATTGGAATTCAAGATGACAAGGCTTGTCAATTCCGGAGTGAAATATTTCGTTCAGCAAATGAAAAATAAGACAAACGGTAAAACGGAATGGATCGGATTTGAATACCAGCTCATCGATGATTTTCATCAGGATGAAATACGGGGGTTTAACAATGAAAAAGGCTCTACAGCTGCCTTATATTTATTATATGCTCCGGAAAAGGATAAAAGACTGAAACCTTTAGGCACCTGGAACTCAATGAAAATCAAAGTGCAGGGAAGTAGAATAGAACATTGGTTGAATGGGAAACTGGTGTTAAGTATAGATTCCGACTCGGAAGAATTTCGTAAATTGGTACAGGAAACCAAATTTAAAAATTATGACGATTTCGGAAAAAAAAGAAATGGCCGGATACTGCTGCAAGACCATGGAGACCAGATACACTATAGAAAAATTATGATAAGAGAATTATAATAGATCACACGAATATGAGAAATCTAAAAAGCATTTCATTATTAATATTATTATTCCTTTCCTTACAAGTGTATCCGGAACAAACATCCGATAAGGATCTCCATTCAGATTCGCTGAAAAGAACAGCCGAATTAGAGTGGATATTATCTGTGTTACCCCCCGACAGAACTTCCAGTGGAAGAGTTTCTTATCTGGACGAGACGTTCCAGGATTGGCTTCAACGAACCGGAGAACTGCCGCCGGATTTTGACAACATGCCTTCCATTCCGTTCTTACCGGATCCCCTGATGATAGATGAGGGTGGAAAAAACATACCTGTCATATCCGAGAACCAATGGGAAATACAAAAAGAACGGATGAAGAAGGAACTGGCTCATTATATCACCGGAACCATTCCTCCCATTCCGGATAACTTGAAATCGGAGATACGGTCCGAAATAAAAGATGGTGAAGTGACTATCCGAACCGTTGAATTATTTTTTGGTCCTGGCCATCAGGCAAAACTGACCGTCGAAATAATGATTCCGCCGGGAGAAGGAACATTTCCGGTTTTTTTAACCAATTGGACACACCGGGACTGGGCACGCATCGCTGTCAGAAGAGGTTATATCGGTTGCTTATATGCCGGTGCGGATTCGAAAGATGACACAGAAGCCTATTCCGGAATCTGGGCCGGACAATACGACTTTACACGGTTGATGAGACGGGCATACGGCGCTTCCCGGGCAATCGATTATTTATACACACTGCCTTATGTAGATAAAAAAAAAATCGGTATCACCGGCCATTCCAGAAATGGAAAGACGTCGCTGATGGCAGCGGCGTTCGATAACCGGATAAGCGCCTGTATTCCCAGTAGTGGGGGTAGCGGCGCCGAAGTCCCCTGGCGTTATAATACACAGAAATATGATGTGGAAGACATTGCACTTCTCTCCTGCGCCCAACCCGCCTGGTTACACCCGAGATTAAGGTTTTTTATCGGCCGGGAACAAAAGTTACCCGTCGATCAGCACTCCTTCATGTCCCTGATTGCTCCCCGGGGATTAATGTTGAGTACCGCAGTAACCGAACCGGCAAGCAATATATTCGGCATAGAACAAGCTTTCCATTCGGCCCAAACAGTCTATCGGTTTTTAAATGCCGAAAATAATCTGGCGATAGCTTCGCGTTACGGCGTACACGGTGTAAATGCAAAAGATATAGAGATTTACATAGATTTCTTCGATTATATATTCGGGAGAACCGACCGGCAACCCGAAAACAGGTTATTCTGTCATTATACGTTTGACCGGTGGCGTGAGTTAAGCGGAGAACAAATAAATCCGTCAGACTACGAACCGAAAGAGCACGGATTGGCTTCGGATAAAAAGAACAAGCGCATCTCCCTGAACATTTGGGATCATAAAAAAACAGAAATCAAACACCATATCCGTTGGCTATTAGGGAAAGAACCGGCAGGAGTCACAAATCCAGGCCCTGAAAGTCTGAAAAACGGAGGGATGGGAGAAGAACGGTTCGGCTCTTTCCTGATCCGTCCCCACGAAACCAGATCCATGAAAGTAATGGCGATTACCCCCTATAGTGGATTCGGCGACAATTTATTCGGATATCTGTATTATCCTGTAGACGAAACAGGTGAAATGAAAAATAAAAATCTCCCGATCGTCATTTATTTACACGAGTACGATTATTCCAAAGGATTTTCTTCGATGAAGTTTGATCATGAGATTCAATCCGTGTTTACGAATCTGACTCACATGGGATTCGGCGTATTTGCGTTCGATATGATTGGTTTTGGAAATAGAATGGAAGAGGGTTCCTACTTTTATGAACGTTATCCTCATTGGTCGAAAATGGGGAAAATGGTCGCAGATGTTAAGGGAGCGGTAGACGCCATGTCTAACCTGGATTTTGCAGATAGTTCAAAAATTTTTGTTGTGGGCTATTCCTTAGGCGGAACGGTAGGACTCTTTTCTGCAGCATTGGACGACAGAACTGCAGGAGTTGTATCCATAGCCGGTTTCACTCCTATGCGTACAAATACATCAGACAGGGGAACCGAAGGCATTAAATACTATTCACATCTGCACGGGCTCATGCCTAAGTTGGGATTTTTTGCAGGACATGAAAACCACATTCCCTTAGATTTTAATGAAATCATTGCCGGCATCGCACCACGTCCGGTATTGCTGATAACACCTCTTCGCGATAAAGATGCACACATGGACGATATAAAGCAATGCATCCATGAGGTTAAAAAAATTTATGGTTTATACAATGCGGAAGATCATATTCAAGCATATGCCCCCGATGATTATAACCGGTTTTCGACCACGATGCGCCAAAAAGTATATGACTTTCTAAAAACACTTAAATAATGAAGAAAAACCAACAGACAACACAAATTATCATTTTGTTATTTTTTCTGTTGCTCCATCCATGGAATATAAATGTACAAGCCAACATACAGCAAGAGAAAGAAGAATTACTCTTCCCGGATAAAGATAAGTATCCTGTCGTAGCAGAGGATGCTTCCTGGTGTTGGTTTTCGGATCCCCGGGCCATCTACCGAAAGAGTAAAAAAGAAGCGGTTTATTTTGGATATATAAATTCAAAAGGCGACGTAATGATTAAATCTTACGATTTGAAAACAAAAGAAGCAGATGAATTTACATTGCATAGAGAATTACAACGGGATGATCATAACGTACCCAGCTTATTATTTTTACCTGACGGCAAACTTTTGGCTTTTTACGGTCACCATAACAGAAATATTTTTATGAGAAAAAGTAAAGCAGCAGAGAACATTCGTGAATGGGAAGATGAAATTATTTTACTTAAAGAGGATAACAAAAACAGATATTGCTATGTTAATCCTGTTATGTTAAGTGAAGAAAATAATCGCATATATCTCTTCGGACGAAACATTGTAAAAAATACAAAAGGGACTTATACTGATACGAGAACCTATTGTATTTATAGTGACGACCTGGGCAAAACATGGAGCGAAGAATTAAATATACTGGATAATTTAGGTATGAATAGTCGTCAATACATTAAATTCGCTTCAGACAATAAGTCCCGAATCGATTTTCTGTTCACAAATGGCCACCCCGGACAGGAAAACAATATTTCTGTTTATCACATGTATTACAAGGAAGGAGGTTTTTATCAAACAAACGGTAACCACATTACCTCGCCGGAAAAGGGAATACCGATTAAAATTAATGAAGTAAATAAAGTTTACGATACCGACCATACTCCTATCAGGGCATGGATCTGGGACATTACTTTAGATAAGAAAAACAGACCGGTTATCACCTATACCCGTTATCCCTCTTATACAAACCATCAGTATTATTACGCAAAATGGAACGGTGAAAAATGGAATGAATTTAAGATAGCCGATGCCGGAAAATACATTACTATTATTAAGCCCGGAAAGAAATTATCGGAACATTACTACTCCGGAGGGATCGTATTAGACCCTAATAATCCGGACGTAGTTTTCTTATCCCGGGAAATCAATGGAAGATTTGAAATTGAAAAACGGACGATTAAAGAAGACGGTAATCAAGTTATTAAAACAATAACAAATAATTCAACATCCGACAATGTACGTCCATACGTTGTATCAGGCAAAAATCACGGATTACCGATCGTGATGTGGATGACAGGATATTACTATCACTACACCGATTACGATACTAAACTGAAACTGCTTCATACAACGGATGATTAGTAAATCCACCCTTGTCATGAAGCTATTGTGATCCGGCGGACAGATAATTGACGCTTTTTGAAGGCTCAAATTCGTTTTTAAGGCATTTTCAGATAATATTGAATAATATCTTTGCATTCCGAACGTTTTAAAGCACTGTTTTCACACATTTTTTTTCATGAATAGTACGCGGCAAGACCATATTATTATAATTCAAGTGATATGCCTGTTCCATATTTTAATAATTAATCAAGATGAACACAACTCCTCTAAACAATCAAATCCGGGATAAAAGCACCACGATCAAGTCGATGATCATCCTAGCACTGCTCTTCTTTATTTTCGGATTAGTCTCATGGGTAAACACCATTTTAATCCCCTATTTCCAATTAACTCTCCAGTTATCCAATTTCCAATCCTATCTGGTTACATTTGCCTTTTATATTGCCTATCTGGTGATGGCAGTGCCTTCTTCATTTCTTTTGAATAAGGTGGGATATAAGAAAGGTATGATGTTCGGATTATGGTGTATGGCTGTAGGGGCGCTGCTTTTTGTTCCCGCAGCATATTGGCGCATCTATCAGATATTCCTTCTGGGGCTCTTTTTGCTGGGGGTAGGGTTGGCGATTCTACAATCCGCCGCGAATCCTTATGTTACCATTGTCGGACCGATAGAAAGTGCAGCCAAACGAATGAGTATTGTCGGCACAGGGAACAAACTGGCAGGAGTAATAGCAAACCTCATCTTCGCCGCTGTTGTTATCCGGGAATCAGATAGGATTCTTATGCGCGAGATCGAATCGGGCGCCTACTCCGGAGAAGCGTTGGAAACAGCTTTAGATACATTGATTAAAGGAGTAATAACACCTTATCTCATTTTGGGTATCGCGCTATTCATTTTCGGTATTATAGTCCGTTACTCGGTATTGCCCGAATTAGATCCGTCGGTAGTAAATAAACGTTCTTCCGAAGATGAAAAGTCACATAAGTCCATATTCCAGTATCCGGATTTAATCCTCGGGGTAGTTGCTATGTTCTTTCATGTAGGAACACAGATGATCGCATTGGGAACCAGCATTCAATATGCCGGAACCATGGGAGAAAGCCTTGCAGGACCTGCTAAAAACATCCCCTCTTACACCATGTTCCTGACTTTCATCGGCTATTTCATTGGAATCGCCCTTATCCCCAAATATCTGCAGCAGCGAAACGCTCTCTTAATCTGCGCCTCAATAAATCTGGTATTATCCGCACTGATTATAACCACATCGGGAACCGTTCACTTTCTTGGCCTGACAACCGACATTTCCCTCTGGTTCCTGGTCATGATGGGGCTTCCGAATGCCCTGCTGTATGCCGGCATATGGCCTTTGGCTATCGACGGTTTAGGAAAATACACCAATCTGGGGTCAGCCTTCCTCGTCATGGCACTGAGCGGTAGTGCGATTATGCCCATCATTTATAATTCTTTTGTCGAGATGAATGCTTCCCTATCGCCATTTGCAGCTATGAAACAGGGATATTGGATTCTTATCCCATGCTTCGCCTATATCGTCTGGTATGCCGCATGCGGATATAAAATAAAATCGTGGACAGGAAAGTAATAAAAACAGGAATAAAATTGTTTCGAAAAAATTAATCCAAATAATTAATAACAATGAAGAATCGATTAATCATAAAAAACGGGAAAGTGATCTTTCCGGATCGTACAGAAGAGAACCTGAACATCATTTGCGAAAATGGAAAGATTACTGAAATTCTAAAATCCGGAGATGTTCCGCCTAACGGTAGCGAAATGGTTATAGATGCCAATAACAAATACATTGCACCTGGGTTCATCGACATTCACACGCATGGCGGCGGCGGTCATGACTTTATGGACGGAACCGTAGAAGCTTACCTGGGAGCAGCAGAGATGCATGCCAGACACGGAACAACAGCATTGTTACCCACAACCCTTACAAGTACATCCGAAGAACTGACTAAAACATTTTCGGTTTATAAAGATGCGGTTAAACAAAATAAAAAGGGAGCTAAATTTCTCGGTCTGCATCTCGAAGGCCCTTATTTTGCCTATAACCAACGTGGGGCTCAGGATGCCAGATACCTCAGAAATCCCGAACCGGAAGAATATCACCGGATTCTGGAAGAAACGGACGATATCGTCCGCTGGAGCCTGGCTCCCGAACTACCCGGTGCACTCGCATTCGGCAAAGTATTGACATCAAAAAACATCCTTGCATCCATTGCTCACAGTGATGCCATATACGAAGAAGTGCTGGAAGCCTATAAGGAAGGGTTTACTCACATCACCCATCTCTACTCGGCGATGTCGACCGTTACCAGAAAAAACGCTTTCAGGTACGCCGGTGTTGTGGAAGCGGCCTATTTAATTGATGATATGACGGTGGAAATTATTGCCGATGGCGTGCATTTACCGAAACCGCTCCTTCAGTTCGTGTATAAATTCAAAGGACCTGATAAAACGGCATTGTGTACGGACTCCATGCGCGGAGCCGGTATGCCCGACGGAGACTCCATCATCGGAAGCCTGGAAAAAGGGCAAAAGGTGATTATCGAAGACGGGGTTGCGAAATTACCTGATCGTACAGCTTTTGCCGGAAGTGTAGCCACAACGGACAGATTAGTAAGGACGATGGTAAATATAGCCGGAATACCTTTGCCGGATGCCGTTAAAATGATGACGCTTACCCCTGCCCGTATTATTCATGTAGATGAGCATAAGGGTTCAATCGAAAAAGGAAAAGATGCTGATTTTGTGATTTTTGATGATAATATTAATGTTTCATATACAATTTTAGAAGGAAATGTCATATATACAGGCTAACACAATCGCAGGTGAGTTTAAAAAAGAGATGCTGAAAGTAAAGATTTTCCACGAACGGGAAAAGATGGGCAAGGAAGCAGCGCACGATGTATCGGATGTAATTCAAAAATTGCTTGAACAGAAGAATGAAATCAACATAATCTTTGCGGCCGCACCATCGCAGAACGACTTCATGAAAGAGTTTGCTGCCGATAATTCCATCCAATGGCAAAAAATCAACGCTTTTCACATGGATGAATATATCGGGTTGGATAAAGAAGCGCCACAGGGTTTCGGAAATTTTCTGAAGGAACGCATATTTGGAAAAGTGCCGTTCAAAAGCGTACATTACATAAACGGACAAGCCGAAAATCTCTCCGATGAATGTAATCGATATGCCGGACTGCTTCAAAAGTATCCGGTGGATATTGTTTGTCTGGGAATCGGAGAAAACGGACATATTGCGTTTAATGACCCGCCTGTGGCTGATTTTCAGGATCAGAAACAGGTAAAAGTTGTAGAATTGGAACAGGCATGCCGGCAACAACAGGTAAATGACGGATGTTTTGCAACATTAAGTGAAGTGCCTGCCCAAGCATTCACTCTAACAATACCGGCACTGATGAAGGCAAATTATATGTTTTGTATGGTACCGACAAAGTTTAAGGCAGAGGCTGTTTTCCACACTTTATATGATGAAATCAATGAAAAATGTCCTGCCACTATTTTAAGAACAAAAAAAGACGCAATCCTCTATCTGGATAAAGCAAGCGCATCATTATTACAAAAAAACGAATATTATGAAACTTAAGATTTTCTTATTAACTATCCTGGTAACTTTTTTACCGACAGTACAGGCACAGATAAAAGTAGGAATTATCGGATTAGATACCTCCCACTCCATCGCATTCACGAAACTTCTGAATGGAGAAGACCCAAAAGAAGAATTCAAAAACTTCAGGATCGTTGCAGCGTATCCTTACGGATCAAGAAGCATACAATCAAGCTACGAACGCATACCCGATTACACGGAACAGGCAGAAAAACTCGGAGTGGAAATTGTATCCTCTATTGCAGAATTATTAAAAAAAGTGGATTGTGTAATGCTCGAAACAAACGATGGCAATCTCCATCTGGAGCAGGCAAACGAAGTTTTTAAATCCGGGAAAACCGTATTTATCGACAAGCCCATCGGAGCAAATCTGGCTCAATCGATCGCGATATTTGAATTATCCAAAAAATACAATGTCCCGGTATTTTCTTCATAGGCGCTTCGTTTCGTTCCGCAAACCCAGAAATTGCGTAACGGGGAATACGGCAGGATCCTGGGCGCAGATTGTTATTCTCCGGCCAAAAGTGAGCCCTCCCACCCGGATTTCAGTTGGTACGGTATTCACGGCGTGGAAACATTATTTACAATTATGGGAACGGGGTGTGTATCCGTGAACCGTATGTCGGCCGAGGGAACCGATGTTGTCGTCGGTTTATGGAATGATGGAAGAATCGGCACTTTCAGAGGCCTGCGTACAGGAAAAAGCATTTACGGAGGTACTGCCTTCACTGAAAAAGGAGCAGAGCCGGTGGGTCCGTATCAGGGATATGAATTTCTTTTGAGTGAAATACTGAATTTCTTTAAAACACGGGTTGCACCTGTACCGGAAAAAGAGACATTGGAAATATTCACATTTATGGAAGCATCCAATGAAAGTAAACGACAAAACGGGAAAATCATTTCCATGGAAGATACCTACCGCAAAGGAATAAAAGAAGCACAAAAATTAATCGACAAATTGAAGTAGCAGATAAGAATAACGTCCTGATAATGAATAATTGCAACAGAAGGAATTTTATAAAAAAGTTCGTTATAGGGGCTGGAGGCGTTGTTATGGCAGGATTACCAGAGAAAAATTCTTTTGCCGGAGTCCAATCGATTCATCAAATAAAAAAAAGAATTAAAATAACGTTTACCGACTCCGACTTTGAGAGGGAGCCTTTGTTGCAACCTTTTGGTTTCAAGGGTGGATACCTGTCCGAATTATGGCAAACAATCAGCTATCTGAAAGCTGAATCCGGCCGGCACTCCATCGGATTGGGAACACAAAGCGTTTTATGGTCGGATTCTTCTATTTTTTCATCGTGTTCCGAATCAGGAGGAAACGCTCTCATGTATGCTTTAACCGAACAAGCTCTTCAGTGGCTTAAAAACGTTACATTCGAATCACCCATCGATTTAATCGATCAGCTATATGCGGATATTTACGAATACGGAAAAACGGTAACCCGTCATCCGGATCTACGTAAAACGTTTGCGTTGAACGCGCTGGTTTCTGTCGATAATGCTCTCTGGTTGCTATATGCCGGGGAAAACGGTATCCGGAACTTTGATAAGCTGATACCACAGGAATTCCATTCGACATTCTCCGAAAAACATGAAAAATTAGCGGCAATCCCCTTGATATCATATAATGTTAGCCCCACTGAAATAAAAAAAGAAGCGGATGCAGGCTATTTTTTCATGAAAATAAAAATCGGCCAACCGGGAACGCAGGTAGAAATGCTTGAGAAAGACAAACAACGGTTATATGAAATCCACACTGTTTTGAAAGACATACGAACACCATACACGCATAACGGCAGACTGCCTTATTATTTCGACGCCAATGGCCGGTATGAATCGAAAGATACCTTTAACCGGTTTTTGGATTACGCCGAAAAGATAAAAGCTTTTGACCAGATTGTACTGATTGAAGAACCTTTTCCCGAAGAGGAAGAAATAGATGTTTCGGATATTCCGGTGCGTTTAGCGGCAGATGAAAGCGCGCATACCGATAAAGATACGATTGAACGGATTCAAATGGGATACAAAGCCGTGGCGCTTAAACCTATTGCAAAAACATTAAGCATGACCATGAAGATCGCTAAAGCGGCAACAGATAGAAATATCCCCTGTTTTTGTGCCGATTTAACGGTCAACCCTGTTTTAGTGGAATGGAACAAGAATATTGCCGCGCGCCTGAAATCATTTCCCGGCCTGGACCATGTAGGTCTGGTAGAAAGTAACGGCCATCAAAACTATGCAAACTGGGATGTAATGGGAACGTATTTACCCCAATACAAGGCATCATGGGTAAAAGTAAACAATGGTTTTTACAATACCGGCAAAGATTATTATAAACAAAGCGGCGGTATTTTCGATCCAATTCCTCACTATGAGAAAATGTTTGCAAACAAATAAACAATGATGAAGGGCCAACCATCTTCAGAATGATATTATTTACTCTAAAAACAATCAATAACATGATTTTCCATAAAGATAAACTTACAATCAAACTTTTCCATTCACGCCGGGAAATGGGAATAGCAGCAGCATCTGATGTAGCAGCTAAAATAAAAGAGATGCTCCGGAACAAAAAAAATATCAATATTATTTTTGGTTCAGCTCCTTCACAGGATGATTTTTTGTCCGCATTATCAACATGTGATATAGAATGGGAAAAGATCAACGCGTTTCATATGGATGAATATATCGGATTAGATATAAATGCGCCTCAGAGGCTTGGTTATTACCTGAAAACAAACTATTTGAAAACAAGCCATTCAAGCAGGTCTTTTATCTCGGAGATTCTTCATCCGGCGAACCGAATGAAAAAGAAGCGCTCAGATACGCCTCTCTGTTAGAACAGTATCCACCGGATATTACACTCTTGGGTATAGGAGAAAACGGGCACATAGCTTTTAACGATCCTCATGTGGCAAATTTCACAGATCCGGCATTGGTAAAAATCGTCGACCTCGACGTTACCTGCCGGCAGCAACAGGTAAACGACGGTTGCTTCACTTCCCTGCCGGAGGTTCCCGAATACGCCTACACACTGACAATTCCTGCATTAACAAAAGCTGATTCTATATTTTGTGTCGTACCTTCCCGGATAAAAGCACAGGCTGTTTACAATACTCTGAATGGAGAAATAAATGAATCCTGTCCCGCCAGTATATTGCGCACACAGGAAAACGCTATCCTGTATCTTGATAACGATAGTTCCACATTATTAAACTTATAAATCCTAAAAAACATGTAATCTCAATCTGTGATTTTAATATAGACAGTTATTTTTTTTCGCATTCGGAGTATAATTATTCGCAAATAGAGATATTCCTCAAAACCAATCGTATTATTTTTGTAATAAAGATGTTGCATTTATTTATTACTATTGAGCATAGATTAAAATCTGTGTTTCGGACCATCAAATCTAAAGCATATATATTTAAATTCACTTTATTTCTACTTTAACAGATTAAAAAAACGAGCGCAAAAGTCAGGACAAACACATTCAATTATTTGGCATTCAAATGATTAATTAGTATATTTGCGGTATGGATAGAAAAGCAAACAA
>JAITVS010000233.1 GCA_031285685.1 Tannerella sp. | reverse complement strand
AAGTTGTTCCAAAGCCTTGTTCTTGATACTGTCAAAATCGAATTCTTCTTTCATAAAAAAACTGTGTTTGTAAAGTTAATAATTTATTCTTTACTGACACAGTTTATTTTACAGTCTCCCTGTCTGCTTTTTTTATTACTCAATTCTTACAATTTGTCCGATACCATTGTCAAGGGTCACTACATAGATTCCTCTCTGCAGTTTCATCTTAGTTTCTCCTGCCTGCCGGATCGTCTGCTGTTTCTGCAATACTCCCTCCGTCGAATAAACCCTGACGATACTTCCTGTTTTCGATGTCCGGATATATAATTCGTCTTTGGCGGCCCAGATCCTGTCTTCTTCCGGATTTTGTGACCGGGTTTCTTCTTCCCTTCCGCTCCGGAGGAAATTGGCGTAGAATTCCAGTTCTCCGGTAGATCCGTTGGGAATGATCACCTCCAGTTGCGGTTTTTCTCCATTGGAACCCGTCCATCCGGTAAACACATCTCCTGCTTTTTCAGGAGCGCCCAGTGTAATGGATCCGGACTCGATGGTATATGCCGGCGGATTATTTCCTGCATTCTCACTACCATTCAGATAATATCCGATCGGGTACTCCTCCAACTCGAAGTTGGCCTGTAATTCGATGTTGCCATAGACTGTGAGCGTATCATAATGCATGATTCCCTCTTCGGCATTGATCGTATTACCCCGCAAAGAAATATACTCATCGTGGCTCCATCCGGCAAAACGGTATCCTTCATCCGGCACGATGACAATGCCTGATCTGGGTGTTGTCCTGTAATCGAGGGCCTGTTCGGCGGCATTGTAGATATTTCCTCCGAATCCTGCCGAGAAGGTAGCCATTCCGACACATGCCCCCTGGTGATAGGTGTAATTGGTGGGCACAGTGATCGTATCGCTGACGGTGACCCATGCCCTGTTGATAAACATAGGCTGTGAAGAACTGCATCCCGGATGTGGAGTGGCTTTGACGGTCACGATTGTTGTTGCCATGGAAGCGACGCCCGGAATGTTCCATTCGAGTGCATTCCGCTGTGGAGTTGTTCCGGCCGCTGTTGGCACAATGACCGGGTTGGATGAGATGAAGTTCAGGTAGGACGGCAAGGTATCCCTGATGATGACCCTTCCCGTACCTGTATTCGCATTGACTGCGGTGATAGTATACTCGATGGTCTCACTGAAAAGGGCCGAGACCGGATTGTCATATGTCCCGTTGTGTGGTATGTTATCCAGTGTGGCGTCCTTTTGCATCATCCGGTTCAGAACCGGATTGATGATTGTGATTATATTATTAGTATCATCACATTCTAACTGGTAAGGAAAGTATTTTCCGTCGTCATTTACCCTGGCTATAATGCTTACCATAGGTAAATAAAGCATTATATTTGGAATGCGTGCTGTTACGTATCCCGTATCTCCCGGCAAAATCTGAATATTTGCACTATCGGTAACCATTTTATTCGCAGGAGAGATTGATTCTTTATAGAGGGAAACATATACCGGCTTACCAATAGCTGCATCTCCCTTGTTGATCATACCGATGGTAATACTTACAGAATCTCCGGTGATGGAGTGACTGGTTAGTGATTGATCCGGATAAATATCCGGGGTCAGCCACAGTGGTATACCATTTTTGTCGAGCATCGTTTGCTGTTGTAAGAAAGCATTGTAAGGGCGTACATCTTTTGTCGTACCTAATACTCCGTCATCACCGGGGAAAACAGTTGCCGGATTTGCCGGAAATTTAGGTATGGTGAGATCCTCATTCACGTTAACTGCGTTATAGTTGTATTGATTCCATACCTTCCTTGCGGGTGCCCATGGTGTGGCATCCGATTCAAGAATATGCAAATATCCCCCTGCAACAGCAACAATTTCTGCACTGCCGTCATTATCCACATCAACAATAACAGGATACTGCATAATAGTTACCGCACCAAATGGGAAACTGTTCAATAGAACAGGAGGGTTTCCATTGCAATCGTATATAGAAATATTCATTTGGTCTGAAATCAACAACTCTTTTTTTCCATTCAGGTTAAAGTCAAACAATGTCGCACTGTTTGAGTATGAGTCTTCGTGAGGAGACAAATACCATAAAAGATCAAATGTTTCTGTTGATGTATTGTATGTATATGCACGGAATGCTTTGTTACCATAAGTATAATCAGTAATATCAACTCCGCATTGGATTAATATATCCAGAGCGCCATCATTATTAATGTCGCCGATTAAAGGGATGCTTTTTCCGGAAAAATTGGTGGTAATTTGTAATGGATTTGCATTGATTTTATTATTATGGACATCCCAGATATATACGGAAACCATCCCGGATATTCCTAAGGTATTCCGGTTGGTAATCAATATATCCAGATAACCGTCATTATTAAAATCTGCGACCTGAACATGTCCGTCTACAGGAGTACCTGATGGCGGTGTTATTGTTTTTATTCTATTAATTGAATTTAGGGACGGATTGGTTCTGCTTACTATATTGACGTCATAAATTTCATTTCCCAGTAATAGTTCCAGTCTGGAGTCTCCAATTATATCCGCAGCAAATGGTGATGAAAGCATTCGTAGTGTAGCATGGGAGTAGTGAGCCCATGAAGAGCCAGTGTTAGTTCCTCCTGTAGCAGTAGCGAGTAATTTTCCGGTTTCGGCATCATAGATTTTATTCCTTACATAAATTTCCGGATATCCGTCATTATTAAAATCGGCAAAACCTATATTTACAGCAAAGTCATTCCCGACGGTTCCGAATCGTGTATCAGAAGTCCACACTAGCTCAGAACCATTGGGTTTGGTTATATCGTATGCACGTAAATAGGTATCCCAACATGCGACGACAATCAATCCCGTCTTATCCGGTAATTTTACCAGTCCGTAACCGGCAGCATCCCACCCTGATACGTAAGATGGTAAATCTATGGTCTTCTTTAAAATGTGACTCTGTCCGTCATAAATCAGCATTCTTTTTAGTGCAGAACCGTAAGATCCTACTCCGGCACTTCCCACGGTACCGAAGCATAAAATATCAGGAATACTGTCATTATCCAGATCCCCAACCAAAGGAATATTCAAGTAGGATACTATTGGTTCGGAAGACCATCCTCTTTTAATTGCCCATTCGGTGGAATCCCGTGTTACATAACAATCCGCATCCACAATATTATCCGGGTATTTGATGACGGTTATTGTTACTTTCGCATCGGCGCATAATCGAATCGGGTTCGCGTTATCACGGATTGTGTATATAAGAGTTACGACATCACCTTCCTGTGCAGCTGATTTGGGAGTGACACAGATCACCGAATCTCCCAGGTTAAAGGATACATCGAGTATACTTGTATCTGCTTCATTAAGAAAGTACACATTCACTAAACTTATAGAGTCTCCCGGATTAGGATCATAATCGTTAGCCATGACAGGAATACAAGTCGAACTACCATTAACGAAAACGGTAGAAGTGTCATCTATTGCTACCGGCGCCTGATTTAATCCGGAGGGGCATATCGCCGGTGGGGTTAGTCCGGTAGAAAATGCCAGGCCTGTGGAGTTAATTCCGTTGCCTAAATCAAAACCATTCTGTGCATAGCCTGCTACAGTTAAAGGGGCATCCGGATTATCAATCACACCCATGTATTGTCCGGGGCGTTTTACATATAATTTCCCATCGGGACCGACTTTCATTCCTCCTCCCCGTCCTCCATACTGGAAAGGAGTCGTCCAGATTTTGTTTTGAATGTCGTATTGGGAAATCATGGATGTCGCGTTATCATATGCTGTTACATAAACGTATTTGCTGTTGGGTGATATTTCCAATCCATAAGTGGATCCGCCTAATAGCGGCGGATTAATTTTATCTTTGTAAGATAAAACACCAGTTGAAGTATCGAAATTAAACAAGACTACCGGAGCGACATTAACGCCGGTGTACAATAGAGCCAGCATATTATATTCCTTGTTGGCACGTAAAGAATAGGTGGCAGCATTGGCCGCTTCATAGCTGCTTAATGAAAAATCGGTAGGAGCACTGATGGTTGCCCCTGTGATTTTCCTGACACGCATGATGCTTGCAGCTCTTAGCCGGTATATGAGCCAATATTGGTCGGAGGTGTTGGGCACTGGCAAGAGCTCAATACTTTCGGCCATACCGGAAGGTTCGATGTTGCCGGAAGCAATTTTTTCGCCATATCCGTCATCTCCCGACATATCAATGATATGATAGTCAAGTCCGATAGGACTGGCATCCGATGAAGTTTCATAAGCATTATTGACGGCAAAGAGCATGTATTGGTTGTTTCCGATGTAGCAGGCTGCTAATCCGTCAGCCACAGAGGTGTGTCCGGAGAAACTACCATTGAGCATGGGTTCGTGTTTGGCGTTATATAATTGATTGTGCTGGCTGTAGAAAATCAGGCTGCTTCCGCATCCCGGTGAGGAAACAGAAAGTGAATTCTCTGCTGAAGCGACTTTAGATTCGCCACTGGCGCTCACCGCCACTTTATCTCCGCTGTTATTCTCATTGAATGCAATGCCTCCTCCTCCAATTCCGAAATACCAGATGTCATCGGTAAAATAAGAGCAGGTATTTTTGACCGGCGTGAAAAAGTACGCCATATAATTCGGTAAACCTAAACGTCCCTGATAATTAGTTCCTGTAGGAAGTAATCCGTCAATAGTATAGACGGTAAAATTATCATAGTCATTTACATCATCTATTACAGCCATTGAGGTGGCTCCGAATATAGCTCCGTAGATCCGGCCATCCGGCCCTAATTGTAAAGGGGTTCCGTACAGGACGGAGACCGGTTCTGATCGATAAGCAACACTCGCAGGATTTGAAGAAGTCAACAGGTCTTCAAATTTGTATGCATTTATGTTGTTTATACTTGCATGTGAATAAGCACCTATGTATAAGATACTGCCTGAAGATGAAAATTCTGCACCATATCCTATATATCCGGCATTCATAACCTTTATTGTTGGGAAAGTGCCGGTAGAAGGATCGAATGTTCCAAAATAAAGGGCTTGGGAGTTATGTTCAGGCCAGGCGAAAGATTTTCCGTCGGCAGTAAAACGCAAATAGCCATTTGCCCCTGCTGAAGCATTTGTACTTTGTGGTAAGGTATAGGAGGCAAAACAAGTTGTTTGTACTCCGGCTGTTGTAACCTTCCAAACATTGAATGCCGAATTTGTTCCTGAACCTTTTCCCACTGCAATAACCCAATAATCAAGACTGTTTGAATGTCTTACAGCAGCAACGCTTTCACCTAAAACACCCATGGCTCCGGTCAGCTGAACATTCTTTTCTGAAGTTACTTCACCCAGTCCCCCGTTCGCTGACATATCTATAACAGAATAAGCCAGGTTGCCTGAAGAGTTCACCCCAATTGTCAGCGCAATGTATTTTTGGGATTGCCCGGGATAAGGTATTACAATGCCTGACTGTGCAGATGAATTATTTCCGGTCAATCCGCTGCCGTTCGTCATTACCGTATGATTTTTATTCCAGATAGTCATACCATCGGAATAGAATAACAGGTTTCCGTCTGAGTCGGACATACCAAATACCCCTTCTTGCTGGTTTGTCATGGCGGAAGGAGGAAGTGGGGTTGGCAAACCGGATAACCCCCCAACCGTTTGCGTGGTGTTCCATGTCATTCCTACATAAGCTCCAAAATACCAATTGTACCCCTCTTTATATTGGGAGTAAATATGGATAGAAAAAAGCAAGAATAATAATGCTATCCCGGCTTTGTTGAAGAATGCAATTTTATTCATTTTGTATTCAGGTATTTATTTGTGATAATGCATTCTCCATGACACATCAATGTCGTGTAAATTATATCCGGTACTGAAAGATTGAGTTACTAACAGGATGTTTTCGGACAGGAGCTGTACATTTAGAATTTTGTAATCAGGCACTCCGTCGATGATGAGGGTTGCAGCGTTTCCGCTTTTGTCTTTTATATAATAAAGGATATTTGAGATCAGGTTGTTACCTGATTGCTTATAGGCTGCCTTTCCTTCCGTATCCAATGTGAATTGCCACATCCAGGAATCATTAAATTTACTGCTCTGACCGGGTAATACGGTTTTTTGTATGGTACTATCCGGCATAACCTCTGTTACTTGTACGCTGTCTAATGTCCAGGTACCTACAAATTCGGGAAAAATGTGGTCCTGAGCGGAAATTTTGAAGTTGGAAAATGTTATTAAAAAAAACAATACACTCCCTGTAAATAATGCTTTAAACGTATATCCCATAATCTATAATTTAAATACCACAATGCAAGATCAAGAACACAATATCAGGCCGCAAATATAATATAAAAATACCATATTTGATCTTTTTGTTTGACAATTTTATTCATGATGATTTGTTTCCTAATTCTCAGCAATAAAAGCATCTTGTTTGTCTCTGAAGTATTATCTCTCCTTAATAAAAAAACTAGGACAAAACCCCTGGTTGGATTTTTGTCCCGGATCAATGTTTACTAAGTATGGTTAATGATTCTTTTTTTTTACAATTTTCACAGATACCTTTTAAATAAAAGTAGGTTTCTTCAATATCTCCGTTAAATTCTTTCGGAAGGAAATCATTCCCATTCATGGATAAGTCAGTAATAGTTCCGCATTTTTTGCAACGGAAATGAGCGTGCGGTTCTACAAATCCGTCAAAGCGCGCATTCTTCTCATCTATTCCAATATATAGTGCGGTGCCGTTTTCAACAAATAATTTTAATGTGTTGTATACCGTCGTTTTTGATAATGTGGGTATTTGCCTTTTTAAAGCCTCAAATACTTCATCTGCAGTAGGGTGTGTTCTGTTTTTCAATAAATAACGCATGATCGCAATACGCTGAACGGACGGGCGTATTCCATATCCTGAAAGGTATATACTTGTGCTATCCATTATAAGTGTATCGATTACAAAATTAAATTTGGCACAAAGATATTAATAAAAAAAGAGTGCACAAAATAAAAGAAGTTAATATTTATTGAAAAAAACTACCTGTAAATTCTTTTTATCGTTTCCGAACTTTCAAGATCTCTGCGAAGTATGATCTTTTGTACAAAAGACTTGATAAAGCCGAGACCGTATCCAAAGATCTGTATCAGAGAGGTGATAATAGAAAGACCTGCAATACTCAGGCTTTTGGTTTTAACAAGCGAATCCGAAAATAAAAGTAACAGATACAATGCCGGGAAAATGAGAAACCATGGTGAAACAAAGATTGCAAGATAAATGATGATTATGCTACCCAGGACAAAAAATGCAGGCAGGGTGTGTACCACTTTTAAGGAATCAGGATATAATTTATAAAGATTAATACGTGCCTGTCCGAATATATTTACCTGCTTGTAAAACTTTTTCAGATTAACCCGCCGTTTATGATAAACAAAGGCGTCGTGATATAATTTAGTTTTAAATCCCGCATTGTTAATACGTATGCTTAAATCGATGTCTTCTCCGTACATGTCTTTGAATCCTCCCACTTTTTCGTATACGGTGCGCGAAAAACCCATGTTAAATGTGCGGGGTTTAAATTTTTCCAAGTTTACCTTTCCGCCACGTATACCTCCTGTTGTCCAGAATGATGTCATGGCATAATTGATCGCTTTTTGCATGGTATTGAAAGACGGATGTTCCTTGTCCGGTCCTCCAAAACAATCCGCATAATCCTCTTTCAGTAATTTGTTTACTGTTTCGAGGTAATGGGGGGGAATGATACAATCGGAATCAAAGAAAATAAAATAATCACCTTTGGCTTTTTTCATGCCGACATTACGGGTATCGCTACGCCCGGAATTTTCTTTGAGAATGTAGTTGATGTTGATTTTAGAACGGAATTTTTCTACTTCGTCCGCACATGGTTTTGATGAACCGTCCTCTATCAATACAAGCTCAAAATCGGTGAATGTTTGTATTGATAAGCTTTCAAGCAATTCGAAAGCTTCATCCGGACGGTTGTATATGGGAACGATGATAGAAAATAACATTTTTAGTTTATTGCTAATTGATTGTTAAAGGAAAGGGCTATCAGTCATGAAGATATGACTGATGGCCTGAAATTGAATCAGTTTTTTAGTTTCAATTCATCAATGATTCTCGGACATTTGCCCCATTTGTCGATCATCCACAAAACATACCGGATATCAACACTGATTGTGCGTTGCAGATCCGGTTCAAATGCGATATCCCCACTCATTGCTTCCCAGTTACCATCGAAAGCAAGGCCTATTACCCGTCCGTTTTTATCGAATACGGGACTTCCGGAATTTCCTCCTGTAATATCATTATTGGACAAGAAGCATAACTGCAGTTCTCCTTTTTCATTCGTGTAAGTTCCGAAGTCACGCTTGCGTACAAGATCAAGGATCTCGGGTTGCAGCCAGAATTCGTAGCTGGCCGGATCTTCTTTTTCAAGCAATCCTTTTTCCGTTGTATAGTAGTTGTACCATGCCGCGTCGAAAGGGTAGTATCCGCCTATGGATCCATAGCTTAACCGCATGGTGAAATTTGCATCCGAATAAAATGTGCTGTCGGGATGCATTTTTTGTAATCCGTCGAAATGAAGGCGTTTACCTTTTGCTATTTCATATCCGGCATCATTGATGGATTGTGCCATTTCCATGATTGTCATCATGACTGATAATGACAGATTTGCAGCCGGGTCTTTTTTCATGTATTTGTCATATTTCTTTTTGTCTTTCAACAGTTCCGCCATTTTACTTTCTGAGAGAAGGGCTGTTTTGGAAAATACATCGGCGGAATATCGTTCGTAATCACCTTTATATTTCTTATCTATTTCTGCATAGATATCCAGCAAATATTTCTGAGGAACACGGTCTTTTACGATTCTCATCATTTCGGTAAGGACTTTCTGATCCAGTGAAGATTCATAGTCTTTAAAGAACGGACGTATTTTTTCATTGAGAACATCTTCTATTTCTACGGTCGAAAGATTATTGTTATTAATCTGTCCGAATATGCGTGCTAAGCGGATAATTTCCGCTCCGTTTGTAAACGCCTCCGTCAGATATGTCAGATATTTTCTTTGCTCATCTACAGATGTGTATCCTTCTTTCAGGATATTCAGGACATTTCCGTAAGTAGCTTTATTTTCATCCAATTGCGCCCATTTGTCGAATGCGGCTTCTTCCGCCTGTTTGCGTTCGATAACATGCAGATTGGCAAGACCTCTGTTCATACCGATGGAATTTTTCCAGTAGTTCGAACTACCTGCGTATTTGGATGCATATTTTATACGTATTGCGTCATTGGACTGCATGGCTTTTTTCCATATTTCCTGTTTGATACCGCGTACTTCGATACGGGGCTCATTGCTGCTTTTTATGCGTTGCTGCACACCCCACGACGACAAGTAGCGGTCTGTACTGCCCGGAAATCCGATTGTCATGGCGTAGTCTTTGTCCTGATAACCCTGCGCGGAAACTTCTGCGACGAATTTAGGACTGTACGGGCGGTTGTTTTCATTATATTCTACCGGCATATTTTCACTATCCGCATAAACGCGGAATACGGAAAAGTCGCCCGTATGGCGTGGCCACATCCAGTTGTCCGTATCACCACCGAATTTACCGATAGAGGAAGGTGGTGCGAAAACAAGACGAACATCATGATATACATTATATACCACAAGATAATATTTGTTCATGCTGTAAAAAGGAACAACTTCCGTATCAATGAACTGGCCGTTTCCTGCTGCTTCCTGCAGTAATTCGCTGATCGAATCAGTTGCTACAATACGTTTATATTCATCTTCTATATGTGATATTTTAGGAATGATACTGTCTGTTACATCAATGGTTTCTTTCAGGTAACGTACGGTTAATCCTTCAACGGGCAGTTCTTCGGACAGATTTTGCGAAACAAATCCGTTTTTAAGATAATCATGTTCAACGCTGCTTAATTGCTGGAGAGAGCCGTATCCGCAATGATGATTGGTGAAAATGAGACCTTCCTCCGAAACGGTTATTCCCGTGCATCCCCCTCCGAAAATCACGACTGCATTGGCTATGCTGGGGGAATCTTTGTCGTAAAGATATTTATAATCGGGTGTGAATCCTAACTCTTTCATTCGTGTCAGACTTTGTGAATTCAGTTCACTGATAATCCACATACCTTCGTCCGCATAAGTTTTATGTAATCCTAAAGCGAGTATTAATAAAACTCCTAGTTTCTTTTTTAACTTCATAACAGTTTATCAATGGTTTATTTAAAAATGACGGCAAATTTATGAAAAATAATCGTTAAAGTGTGATATGGCAATGTTTCATTTCCGGAAATATTTGCCTGAATAGGGTATTTCGGACAATGGTAAGTCTTTTTTTATGACTATGCCGATGAAAATCAGAAGTATAACCGTTCGGTAAGATAACCGGAGGATTGTCGAATCTATCTGCGGCAACATTCCGATGATATAGCATACGGCAGCAATTACTCCGTAAAATAATGCGGAACGGAGATCGTAAGATACCGGAAACTTTTTTTGTCCGATAAAATAAGATAAAAGCATCATTAGTAGGTTGCTTGCAAAGGAAGCCCATGCGCAAGCCATGAATCCGTATCGCGGGACGAAGCCTATGATGATTGCAATGGTCATGATGCAGCCTATGATCGAAAAATAGGCGCCCCATTGTGTTTTGTCTGTCAACTTATACCATACCGACAAGTTATAATATATTCCGAAAAATAATTCGCCAAGCATTACTACCGGGACTACACCGAGACCGGAATAATATTTCGGATCAACAAAATGTTTCAATATATCCAGATAGAACATCACACTTACAAAAATGACCAATGAGAAAATAATGAAATATTTCATTGCTTCGGCATATGATTTTTTATTGTCGCTATCTTTGTTTCTGGCAAAAATAAACGGTTCATAGGCGTACCGGAATGCTTGAATAAACATGATCATCACTACGGCGATTTTAAAACAGGCTCCATAAATACCGAGTTGTGAGTCTGCATAGTCTTTATCATCAAAAAGAAACGGAAACAGAATTTTGTCTGCGGTTTGGTTAAAGACGCCTGCAATACCAAGAATGAGAATAGGGAAAGAGTAACGGATAATCTTTCCGAGCCGTTGCATGTCGAATTTTGCGCGCAATCCCGGAAGCATGTCCGGAATCAGCATCATGAATGTGAATGCTGTGGTGAAAACGTTTGCGATAAATATATAACCGACCCCATAGTCCGGACGATAAAACCAGCTTATGAGTTCCGGGTTGGAATTGTTTATTTTGGGGCATAGAACCAAAAAGAAAATATTCAAAAAGATATTCAGGAAGATATTGAGTAACCTGATGGTCGCGAATCGTATGGCTTTACCCTGATAGCGCAGATATGCAAAAGGAATACAGCAGAAAGCGTCAATAGCTACGATACATACCATCATTCCGATATATTCGGGATGGTCCGCATATCCTAAGACATTGCTTACCGGATAGAGAAATAACAGGGACAAGACAATAAATACGGATGAGGTGAAAGCAATGCTGTAAAGTGTTGATGCATAAATCCGCATGGGTTCCTGCTCGTCTTTTTTGTTGATGAAGCGGAAAAAGCCTGTTTCCATGCCATACGTCAGTAAAACCAGAAGTAATGCCGTCCATCCGTAAATATTTGTTACAATACCATATTCGCCAGTATTGGTCAGTACACGGGTATACATGGGGACAAGCATCCAGTTAAGGAAGCGTCCGATGATACTGCTTAATCCGTAAATGGCCGTGTCTTTAGCCAGGCTTTTCATTCCCCCTGCCATGGCCTGTCGAATAAGGATCCCTGCTCAGGGAAGCGGGTCTTTCCAAGGTGTTTGTATGCAAGATCCGTCACTTCGCGTCCGCGCGGCGTGCGTTTAATAAATCCTTCCTGAATAAGAAACGGTTCGTATACTTCTTCGAGGGTGCCCGGATCTTCGCTCAGCGCTGTTGCCAGTGTGGTTAGTCCGACAGGACCTCCTCCGAATTTGTCGATAATCGTATTCAGTAGTTTATTGTCGATCTGGTCCAGCCCGTAACGGTCAATATTCAGAGCCTCAAGTGCGTAGCATGCTATCGCCTTGTCGATATATCCGTTTCCTTTCACCTGGGCAAAATCCCTTACACGGCGCAGTAAAGCGTTAGCCACACGAGGTGTTCCGCGGCTGCGTCCTGCAATTTCTTTTGCCGCATTGAGTTCACATCGGATACTCAGAATATCTGCACTGCGTATAACAATTTTGGTAAGTGTCTCCACATCGTAGTATTCTAGGTGCATATTGATACCGAAACGGGCGCGCAGAGGGCTTGTCAGAAGTCCGCTTCTTGTTGTAGCCCCTATAAGGGTAAAAGGCGCAAGGTCTATTTGTATCGAACGTGCGCTCGGGCCTTTGTCGATCATAATGTCGATGCGGTAATCTTCCATTGCGGAATAGAGATATTCTTCGACAATGGGACTAAGGCGGTGTATTTCATCAATGAAAAGCACATCATTCTTGTCAAGTGATGTCAATACTCCGGCGAGATCTCCGGGTTTATCTAAGACGGGACCTGAAGTTATTTTTATTCCAACCCCGAGCTCGTTTGATATGATATTTGACAACGTAGTCTTTCCCAGTCCGGGGGGGCCGTGTAGCAATACGTGGTCAAGCGCTTCACCACGCATGCGGGTTGCCGTGACAAAAACGATGAGGTTTTCCACGACCTTGGCTTGTCCGCTGAAGTCGGCAAAGGATAGTGGCCGCAACTTATTTTCGTATTCTTTATCATTTTCAGGGATACGCCTGGCCTCTTCTCGGATATCGAAATCTTCTTCTTTCATTTTAAATTATTGACAGACAAAGATAGTGCAAGCCGGGAGAAATGCAAAGTGAAAATTTATTTTTCGATTCTTATTCTTGCATCAACGGCAATGATTCCTTTTGGAGTAGCAAGTAGGGGATTTATATCCAGTTCTTTGATTTCCGTTGCAAATCGAAGCAAAGCAGACAGGTGTACGATTATTTTGGCAAATTGGTTTTCGTCGATTCCTTCCTGTCCGCGTGCGCCTTTAAATACTTTATATCCTCTCAGGGAGCGTATCATAGAAAGTGCTTCTTCGGTGGCAAGCGGAGCTAATCCGGATGCAATATCTTTGAATATTTCTACGAATATTCCTCCAAGGCCGCAGAGAACAATGTGCCCGAATTTTTCTTCATATTTTGCTCCGGCAAATAATTCCATGCCATTAAGCATCGGCTGGATCATCACTGCATGGGCATCCGGAATTTTCATTAACCGTTTAAATTCAATCTCAAGGTGTTCCGACGAGCGAATGTTTAAAACTACGCCACCTACATCTGATTTATGTATGGGACCTACCACCTTAGCTACAACCGGATAGCCTGTTTTTTCTGCGAATACTTTTATTTCATTCCATTTGTCTGAAACGAGTTCCTCGACCATCGGTATGCCGGCAGCTTTAAATAGCATCTGCACATATTTTGGGGTGATGTATCCGGATTCGGGAATGTTATCAATAATGCGACGAATCAATGGTACATCAACGCCTCTTAGTTCGAGACTGTTGGCCAGTGGGTGAGGTGTTTTCAGTATTTTGGTCAGCGCGTTTGCAAGACCGACTTCATCACTGAAATTGACATGACCTTTCTTTACGAAAACGTCGGTTTCATCCCATGCCGTACTGACCGAAGGCAGTATCGGAAAGATCGGTTTACTGCATGTACGCATTTTTTTATCCAGAACATCGTAAGCTTCGTATACGCGTGTCAGTCCCGGACTACCGAATATAACGGCAATGCCGTCTATATTACTGAATTTTTTTTCACAATAATCGATAGCAATCGATAGATGTGTAGGTTCTCCCGTACCCAGGATATCAATGGGATTACTTACCGAAGACCCGGGAAGCAGTTTGCTTTTCAATTCTTTTGCAATAGGAGAGTCTGATAGCTTGGGAATATCCATTCCTCCTTTGGATAAGGCATCTGTCAATATGACCGCAGGTCCTCCCGCATGTGTTACGATCGCAATGTTTTTACCTTTCAATTCCTTTAGTGTGAATACGGCGCCGAGTGTAGCCAGTTCTTCACGACTGTAACAACGTACGATACCTGCTTTGCGGAACAGGGCTTCTACCGCAAGATCAGGGTTTGCCATTGCACCTGTGTGCGATGAAGCCGCACGCATTCCGGATTCGGATGTGCCTGATTTAATGGCTGCAATTTTACAGCCTTTCCGTATCAGGGAACTGGTATGTTCCAGTAACTTATCAGGTTCTCTAATACTTTCTATGTAGAGTAGTTTGATTTTAGAGTCTGTTTCAGGATTAAAGTTTATATCCATGTACTCCAATACGTCTTCGACTGCAATTTGTGCTCCATTGCCAATAGACCATACCGAGTTGAAGCGAAGTCCCATTTTTATGGCAGATTCTATAATAAAAAGAGCAGTACCGCCCGAACTTGAGATCATATCTATTCCAAACGGATCTATTTCCGGTATTGGGAGTGTAAAGAGACTATGATGGTATTTGTTAAGAATACCGATACAGTTGGGACCGATAAGACTTGCTCCCGCTTTATTTATAACATCGGTAATCTTCATCTCAAGGATTCCGCCTTCTTCGCTTTCTTCCCCGAATCCTGCAGTATACATGATAAGGGCTTTGACGCCTTTCTCTTCAGTAAGAACAGTGATGGTCTCCAGACACGATGATGCGGGTATTGAAATGATTGCAAGATCCGTCCGGGGTATTTCCGATACATTTTTGTAGCATTTTAATCCTTGGACTTCGGTTTCTTTCGGATTCACCACATAAAGTTCTCCTTTGTATTCTCCATTGATCAGGTTTCGTATGCAGTTACCTCCCGGCTTGGATGTTTTATTTGATCCTCCGATAACAACGATGCTTTTCGGATTTATAAGTTCGTTATTAATCATAGCGATTTGTATTTTTTACAAATATAAGAAATATTTTTGTTTTTACAATTTTATGCGCCCCAACTTTCGCGGTCTAAATTCCGATAGTTGATAGCTTCTGCCAGGTGATGGGAATTTATATTTTTCGAACCGTCCAGATCAGCAATGGTGCGCGATAATTTCAAAATACGATCGTATGCACGCGCAGAGAGATTAAGATGTTGCATCGCGTTTCTGAGTAGGACTAATCCGTCGTTGTCGGGAATGGCATATTGGTGTAAATCTCTGGAGCTCATTTGTGCATTGCAGTGTATTCCCCGGTGTGCTTCAAATCGTTTTTTCTGTATTTCACGCGCTTTGATGACACGTTCACGCACTATTTCGCTTGTTTCCGATGGTTTTTGTTCGGAGATTTTTTCAAAAGGAACAGGTGTAATCTCTATCTGAATGTCTATACGATCCAGTAGCGGGCCGGAAATGCGGTTCATGTATTTCTGAACGGCTCCAGGAGGGCAGACGCATGGACGGGTAGGGTGGTTGTAAAATCCGCACGGACAAGGATTCATTGACGCAACAAGCATAAAGCCGGCCGGATAGTCTACGGAAAATCGTGCTCTTGAGATATTAATTTGCCGATCTTCGAGCGGTTGGCGTAACACTTCAAGTACATTACGATTGAATTCCGGTAGTTCATCAAGGAATAAAACTCCGTTGTGAGCCAGGCTGACTTCACCCGGTTGCGGAAATGAACCTCCTCCTACCATTGCGACGTTGGATATTGTATGGTGGGGTGAGCGGAAGGGACGTTGTGAAAGCAGTGACGTTTGTTCGCTGATTTTGCCGGCTACAGAATGGATTTTGGTCGTTTCCAATGCCTCCTGAAGAGAAAGGGGAGGTAGTATTGTCGGCAGACGTTTGGCCAGCATGGATTTACCGCTTCCCGGAGGGCCCACCATGATCATATTATGTCCACCTGCAGCTGCCACTTCAAGCGCGCGTTTTACATTTTCCTGTCCTTTGACATCTGAAAAATCATTATCAAAAGACTGCTGACGGGCGAAAAAATCTTTACGGGTGTTTACGATTGTAGGCGCTAATACGCTTTTACCACAAAAAAACTCTATTACCTCTTTTATATTATCGGCCCCCAGAACCTCCAACTTGTCTACCACCGCTGCTTCATATGCATTTTTCCGGGGTAATATGAGGCCTTTAAATTCTTCTTCACGGGCTTTTATGGCTATCGGTAATGCTCCTTTGATTGGCTGGAGGCTACCGTCAAGAGACAATTCTCCCATTAACATGTATTTGTCAAGAAGAGATGTTTCTATATTACCTGCTGCTGCCAGAACCCCGATAGCCAACGGAAGATCATAGGCAGAGCCTTCTTTGCGGATGTCGGCGGGAGCCATATTTATCACAATACGATTCCGGGGAAATTTGTATCCGCTGACCTGCAGTGCTGATATAATACGTTCATGACTTTCCCGCACGGCAATATCGGGCAGGCCTACTAAAAAGAATTGTATTCCTTTGGTGCAACTAACCTCTATGGTTATGATTGTTGCGGAAATACCATTTACTGCGGCAGCAAAGGTTTTTACTAACATGATTAAGTAAGGTTAATAATTGATGCAAATAGAAAGGTCTGCTTACTGCATAATTTCATCAACAGTTTGTTTCAATTCCACCCCGTTAGTAGTTCTAAGCTTTATTTTTCCATCTTTATCCATGAGGAAGCATTTGGGCAGAGAACTTACATTATATTTTTCAAATAAATTGATTGCTTGTCCTGCCGAATCCGTTACAAGATTCCACTGAATCGTGTCCTGGCGTATCATATCACGAACCTCATCGATTTCGTCGTCGAGGCTTATTAATAATATATCAAGCGAGTCTTTTGAATATTTTGTAGCAATATCATCAAGCATCATTACTTCCGTTTGACACATATCACACCATAAAGCCGTGAACGCGAGTATATAGTATTTATTTATAAATGAATCAGCGGTCAGTGTCTGTCCGTAAATATTGGTTACTCTGAAATCCGGCGCTTTGGCTCCAATCATGGTCGTTTTGGCTTTTTCGATCTCCGACTTTAAGTTTCTGACAATATAAAATTCATCTAATTCCGGTGATAATAAACGGAGTAATTCTTCTGTTTGCTCTATATTTTCCGAGTCGATGAAGTGCTCGGAGATAAGAATAGCTGATGCTTCTTTATTGGGATTCTTCGTGATAAAATCCTGCGCTATTCTGCGTATTTCATGATTTATGTTGGCCGATTGCGAAGTACCTCCACCCTTTTCCAATGAATTATCCTCCCTGCTGTTTGATATATCTGTCCGCTCTTTAAGCGATGCTGCTGCTTTCTTTTTAAATTCGGATAGTTTATTATTGGTGCGACCTCCTTTTATTTGTAATAACAGGGGATAGTTGGCGTCGCCTTTTATCTGAACCGGTTTGCCTGCTTCGGGATATACCGAAAACCATTGTTTGCGATCATTGTAATAAAAAGTGATAACCTGGAGGTTATTATCTTGTTCGTATGATATGGAAAACTGTCCTTGTTCATTACATGAGACCGTATCAATCGTATTGCCTTCCGATGATTCCGATACAACATACAAAACCGCATCATCCAAATTTGATAACCTGCCTTCTATCTGGAATGTGTTCTTATTGTTACACGAAAACAACAATACTGTTATACTGAATATGTAAATGAGCCTATTCAAAATGTTTTTTTGTATGCATTAAGCGGGTATTAGTAAAAAAGGATGTAATACCACGATGCAAAGATAAAATAAGTTTTTTTAATTGCAAAATAAATATAATAAAAATTTAAATTTTGTATAAAAAAGAGCGTAACTCTGAAAAGAGTTACGCTCTAATGTTTTAGAATGTTAAATCGTTTCCGATATTATAATTGCGGGCCAGAAGTTAATAAATTCTGTCCTTCCGGCAAGTACTGTTCGAAGTTTTTAATATATTTGGCAGCTAAAGATTTAGCTTTTTCTTCCCATTCGGATACATTTGAATAGGTAGTGCGTGGGTCTAAGATATCAGAAACTCCCGGTAATGATTTTGGAGCAGTCAGGTTCAGGACAGGAACATGAATGGTTTCTGCTTTTTCGATTGAACCGTCGATGATTGCGTCAATGATCGCACGGGTATCTTTTAATGAAATACGTTTTCCTGTACCATTCCAGCCTGTGTTTACCAGGTAAGCTTTTGCTCCGTGTTCTTTCATTTTGTCTCCCAGAGTTTTAGCATATACGGTCGGATGCAAAGTAAGGAATGCTTCACCGAAGGCAGGAGAGAAAGAAGGCTGAGGTTCAGTGATGCCGCGTTCTGTTCCGGCTAATTTGGATGTGTAACCGCAAAGGAAGTGGTACTGAGCTTGTTTGTCATCAAGAATAGATACCGGAGGAAGTACTCCGAATGCATCGGCAGAAAGGTAAACGATTTTCTTTGCATGACCTGCCCTTGAAGGAAGAACGATTTTGTTGATGTAATAAATCGGGTAAGAAACACGGGTATTTTCTGTTTTAGAAGCTTCTTTTGAATAGTCAGGAGTTCCGTCTGCTTTTACAGTCACATTTTCCAACAATGCGTCACGGCGGATTGCACGCCAGATGTCGGGTTCGTTTTCTTTGCTCAGGTCGATTACTTTTGCATAACAACCACCTTCATAATTGAAGACACCATTATGATCCCATCCATGTTCATCATCACCGATTAAATAGCGTTTCGGATCGGCGGAAAGTGTCGTTTTGCCTGTTCCGGAAAGTCCGAAGAATACGGCAACATCACCATCTTTTCCAACATTTGCAGAACAGTGCATAGAAGCAATTCCACGAAGAGGCAGATAGTAGTTCTGCATTGCAAACATACCTTTTTTCATCTCACCACCGTACCATGTTCCACCGATGATTTGTATTTTTTCAGTCAGGTTGAATATAACATATACTTCTGAGTTTAAGCTTTGTTTCTCCCAATCAGGGTTGGTTGTTTTAGAGCCGTTGAATACGACGAAATCAGGTTCTCCGTAATTTGCCAACTCATAGTGTGAAGGGCGGATGAACATATTAGTTACAAAATGAGCCTGCCATGCCACTTCCATAATGAAGCGTACTTTCATGCGGGTATCTTCGTTGGTACCACAGAAAGTATCAACCACATATAACTTTTTAGCTGTATTTAATTGTTTTAGAGTTAAAGCCTTGCAATGATCCCATACTTCTTTGGTTGCCGGTTTGTTAATCGTTCCGTCCCACCAGATTGTATTTTCAGAAGTACTGTCTTTTACAATGTAACGATCTTTCGGAGAACGGCCGGTGAATTTACCTGTGTCTACGGACACAGCGCCTGTATTGGTTAATACCCCTTTTTCAAAGCCTTCGTTTGCCGGGTCCATTTCAGCTTGATATAGCTGTTCGTAAGAAGGATTATGGATCACTTCAATGTCACCGCTAATGCCGTACTTGCTTAAATCTAAATTTGCCATTTGTTTTCAATTTAAATAGTTGATATTCTTTTTTTTACTCACTTCAAACCTGTGTTTTTTATCTAATTGGAATAACCACCTTGTTATTCAGGCTACAAAAATAATACATTTTTTTAAACTATAAACTCAATTAAGGAAATTTTTCATTAATTTAATCGGATTAGTATTTTCATTGGGAAATAAAATCCGGAAAAGAAGCATAGGGGGTTACTAATTTTTCTCATATATTAGTAATGTTATATATTATGTACTTTACCTATTTTTGTTTTCGTTATACAAATTAAATACGGAAAAATTTCTTTATTAAAAAATACCGTTGTATTTTTGTGCGGGTTTTAAAGTTATGAAAATTAGGTTTGATTTTTAAAGTAAACGTTTAATAAATAAAAAAATTATGTCAAAAGTAACAGTTATCGGCGCAGGCAATGTAGGTGCAACCTGTGCTGACGTTTTGGCCAAACGTAATGTGGCATCTGATATTGTGTTAATTGATATCAAAGAAGGGTATGCTGAAGGGAAGGCGATGGATATTATGCAGACAGCTACATTGACGGATATCAATGTTCGTGTTGCAGGAGTGACAAACGATTATGCTGCTACAGCAAACTCGGATGTTGTCATTATAACATCAGGCATGCCGCGTAAACCGGGTATGACTCGCGAAGAGTTGATCGGTGTGAATGCTAATATTGTAAAAACCGTGGTTGAGAATGCTTTGAAACATTCTCCGAATGCGACACTTGTTATTGTCAGTAATCCGATGGATCCGATGTGTTATCTGACTGCAAAAATCTCAGGATTACCACGTAATAAAGTGATCGGATTAGGAGGAGCTTTGGATAGTGCGCGTTTCAAATATTATCTGAGTCAGGCGTTGAGTGTAAATCCGAATGATGTGGAAGCTACCGTTATCGGTGGACATGGTGATACGACGATGGTACCCCTGACTTCACTGGCTACATGTAAGGGGGTTCCTGTAGCAAAACTTCTTTCTAAAGAAAAACTGGATGAGGTGGCTGCTGCAACGAAAGTGGGAGGCGCGACTCTGACCGGCTTGCTTGGAACATCTGCATGGTATGCTCCGGGTGCTGCTGCGGCTTTCATGGCAGAGTCTATCATAAAAGACGAAAAGCGCGTAGTTGCTTGCGGCGTATTGGTGGAAGGAGAATATGGTGAGAGTGATCTTGTCATCGGTGTTCCTGTTGTTCTTGGCAAGAACGGTTGTGAAAAGATTCTGGATTTCCCTATTTCCGATGAAGAGAAAGCTGCATTTAAAGCTTCGGCAGATGCAACACGTAAGGTGAATCAAATTCTTGTAGACGGTGGAATGATTAAATAAATTCCGGTCAGAATATAATGAAACGGGGTATTTCGAACATCGGAATACCCCGTTTTTTTATAAGACTGGCTCTGTTTGCTTTGCTTAGTTTTCGCATGGTTACGACAATATCGGATGGTAATCAGATATCTTTTATAAATGGTGTTTCACCTTGAATCTCCGAAATGATTTTCAATACCTTTTCTATTTCAGCCGGCTCGCTGTAGATCACAAACGACTTGGCTCCTTCGCTACCGGCAATACCTCCCGAGGCATAAGGGATAACTTCTACGTTACCAAATAATTTAATCGCTTCTATTTCCGTGAAAATCTCTGCGTTTTTGTGAACGATAAGCTTTGGAATAAAACCGGATTTTTTTATATCCTCCGAAAGAAATTTTTCGTAGTCATATAAATCACCGAACACTTCTTTTTCCAACCCTATCGGAATGATCAGGTGTGCCGGTCCTTCCGACGTATAAGGTTGTATACGTCCGACTGTTCCTCCGTCAGGAGCGCCTACGGTAACGGCGGCCTGTTTCTTTTCATAGTTAAGTAGATTTCCTCCTTTAAAAACAATGTCGTCTTTTTTTAAAGCTTCCAGCGCATCTTTGAATGATATGTCGGTTTCTTTTCCGTCAATCAGGACGATTTCCCCAATCTTTTCAATGCCGGCAAAAACCTGTTCTGTGTTTTTCGGAGTGATATTTCCGGAAACGAGGCTGCCTCGCGGTGCGTCGAGTCCTGCCAGTTCCTCTGCAATATAGGTGTTTGTTGTTCCTCTCGTGATAATAATCATGCCGGATTTTAATTTTTGCTTTACCAACGGATGTATTGCAATCCCTTTGGCGATGAGTCTCTTACTTTCTGCTACGGTCAGGCTGAAAGCAAATGCCGTATGATTCTCATTTACGGCTATTCCGGAAGAAGCAGGTCGTTTGTTCTCCATGGTTGTTTTATTTTCTTCTTTTTTGTTTTCGTTGCAGGAAGTAAAGATCATTGTCGATACCATCAATAAAATATATTTTTTCATGCTTGAAGTAGTTCTGATTATTTACACTGCAAATAAAGGAATAAATTTATAATGAAACAAAATTTGCGGAATTTTATTAACATAAGCATATTTTTTGTAATTTGCGTCATGTTTTAAATATAAAAAAGATGGAATACAGAATTGAGAAAGATACGATGGGCGAGGTGAAGGTGCCCGTTGATGCATATTATGGGGCACAGACACAGCGAAGCATTGAGAATTTTAAAATTGCGCGTGATATCAACCGTATGCCTCACGAAATTATTTTGGCGTTTGCATACCTGAAAAAAGCGGCTGCACAGACAAATCTGGAGATGGGAGTTTTATCTGCTGAAAAATGCAAACTGATTTGTCTGGTCTGCGATGAAATTCTTGACGGCAAACTTGACGGAGAATTTCCGCTTGTTGTCTGGCAGACAGGTAGCGGAACACAAAGTAACATGAATGTAAACGAGGTCATTGCAAATCGCGGACATGTGATTAACGGAGGACGACTAATAGATAAAGAAAAAGCTCTTTCGCCTAATGATGATGTGAATAAATCCCAATCGTCAAATGACACTTTTCCTACGGCAATGCATATTGCAGCATATAAAATGCTTGAAGAGGTTACACTTCCCGGAATCAGGAAATTACGGAAAGTCCTGGGTGCTAAAAGCGAGGCTTTTATGAATGTGGTTAAAATAGGACGCACACATTTCATGGATGCTACGTCGTTGTCATTGGGTCAGGAATTCAGTGGATATGTGGCGCAGCTTGATCATGGTATCCGTGCCGTAGAGAATGCACAGAAGCATTTGTCGGAATTGGCGTTGGGAGGAACTGCCGTCGGGACCGGTATTAATACGCCGGAAAATTATGCGGAAAATGTTGCCGAAAAGATTGCAGAATTGACCGGATTACCGTTTATTACGGCACCGAATAAGTTTGAATCGCTTGCAAGTCATGATGCGATGGTGGAAGTTCACGGTGCATTGAAGACCGTCGCCGTCAGTCTGATGAAAATCGCAAATGATATACGTATGCTTAGTTCCGGACCGAGATGTGGGATCGGGGAAATCCATATTCCTGATAATGAGCCGGGTTCTTCCATTATGCCGGGAAAAGTGAATCCTACGCAATGTGAAGCTTTAACAATGATAGCTGCTCAGGTAATGGGTAATGATGTGGCGATATCAATAGGGGGAGCGACCGGACATTTTGAACTGAATGTGTTTAAACCGTTGATTATCTATAATTTTCTTCATAGCTCCCGTTTGATTGGTGAAGGGTGTGTTAGTTTTTGTGACAAATGTGTGATTGGAATAGAGCCGGTTCACGAAAATATCAAAAAGCATCTGGATAATTCTCTTATGCTTGTCACGGCTTTAAACCCTAAAATCGGATACTACAAATCTGCCGCTATCGCACAGAAAGCGTTCAAAGAAGGGAAGACGTTGAGGCAGGCTGCTATCGAATCCGGAGATATCAGTGCTGAAGAGTTCGACCGATTGGTAGACCCGGTGAAAATGATCGGAAAAATATAGGAGTCTTTATTTAGAAGTATTTCCGTAGTTGATTTTTTAGCGCTTCGGGATTGCCGGGTCTTTTTGCTTTTAATTCGGCAATTGTTCCATTTTTGTCTATTATGATAAATTGTGGGATGGACATCCCCGTCATATTTCCATTTTCATCAAAAGTGATAAAGAGTGGCTCAATTTCTTTTGCAAAAGAACTGTTATTTAGTTCCTTTGCTTCCGTATTATGATATGGGAGAAAATATCCGTTCAGATTTTGTTCCTGAAGTATATTCAAGCATTTACTGATATCATCCGGGCTATCTATGGATATGAAAAGTTTTACAATATCGTTTTCCAGGAAAAAGCTTTCGAGTTGTTTGGAATGTGTTAGTTCTGTTATACACGGTTTGCACCATGAAGCCATGATATCAATATAAATCACTTTGCCTTTAAACATTAATAATACATCACCCAATGATTCCGGATAGTCCAACTGCACGATCTCGGAATCAGAAGGATCCTCTTTTGTTACAGCAAGGAGATTGATTGATAATACGGTCAGGAATGAAAACAGTATTGTTGTTAGAAATTTTTTCATTCCCGGTTAATTTTTTGTCGACAGTTGTTCGTGCATTGCTGCTGCAGCTTTCCGGCCGTCGCCCATGGCAAGAATCACTGTTGCACCTCCGCGGACGATATCGCCTCCTGCATATACGTCTTCTAATGAGGAGCGCATGCTGCTTTCGTCTACGATGATTGTACCCCATTTGCTGATGTCTAACCCTTTGAAAGCCTGTGGAATCAATGGATTGGGTGAAACTCCGATGCTGACGATTACTTCGTCGACATCGATTGTCTCAATGGCTCCTTCGATCGGCTCCGGACGACGGCGGCCTGAAGCATCAGGTTCGCCAAGTTGCATTTTTTGTAAGCGCATGGTTGTTACATATCCGTTTTCATTGCCCAGATATTCGATCGGGTTATGAAGAGTCATGAATTCGACCCCTTCTTCTTTTGCATGTTTGACTTCTTCAATACGGGCGGGCATTTCTTCTTCGCTGCGACGGTATACGATCATTGCGCGTTCGGCCCCCAAGCGGCGCGCTGTACGGACTGAGTCCATCGCCGTATTTCCTCCCCCTATGACTGCTACATTTTTACCTTTCATTACAGGTGTATCGCTCTCTTCATCTGCCGCATACATCAGATTAACACGTGTAAGGTATTCGTTCGACGACATTACACCGATAAAGTTCTCACCCGGTATATTCATAAAATTGGGCAATCCGGCTCCGCTGGCCACAAATATTCCTTTATATCCTTCCTGATGCAGGTTTTCATAGCTGATCGTTTTGCCGACAATGCAGTCTGTGATAAAATCAACGCCCATCTTTCTCAATACGTCGATTTCCACATCGACAATATCATTCGGGAGACGGAATTCCGGGATCCCATATTTGAGAACGCCTCCGATTTCGTGTAGCGCTTCAAAAACGGTTACATCATATCCCAGTTTTGCCATATCTCCGGCAAAGGACAGTCCGGCTGGTCCTGAACCTACCACGGCGATCCTGATTCCGTTTTTGGAAGTGATCTCGGGAATCGAAATATTTCCGCTTTGGCGTTCATAATCAGCCGCAAAACGTTCAAGATGACCGATCGCTACCGGCTCATTTTTCATTTTCAGATGAATACATTTGCTCTCACATTGTTTTTCCTGCGGACAAACACGGCCGCAAACAGCCGGCAGAGCGCTTGTTTCTTTCAGAACCTTAGCAGCCTCCAGAAACTCTCCCCGTTCTATGTTTTTAATGAATGTAGGTATATTTATGTTTACCGGGCATCCTTCCATACATGAAGGTGTCGGGCAATCGATACAACGTTGGGCCTCACGTACAGCCTGTTCTTCTCTTAGTCCCAGATTAACTTCTTCGTTGTTGTGACTACGGTATTCAGGATCGAGTTCATTCATTTCCACACGTGGAATGGCCGAACGTTCCTTGTTCTTCATCTTTTGACGAAGTTCTTCGCGCCATGCTTCGGCTCTTCTGGATGCTATGCTGTCTTTTAAATTCATCATGTCTAAGTTTAATTTATTATTCCATTGATTTGTAAGAGCGTTGGCGCATCATCATCTCATTGAAATCTACCTGATGAGCGTCAAATTCGGGACCGTCGATACATACGAATTTGGTTTTGCCACCGACAGTAACCCTGCATGCGCCGCACATTCCCGTACCGTCGACCATAATTGTATTGAGCGATGCTACAGTCGGAATATTATATTTTTTTGTAAGTTCGGATACAAATTTCATCATAATAGCAGGACCGATCGTTACGCACATATCCACCTTTTCGCGGTTTATCACACTCTCAACCCCATTGGTTACAAGTCCTTTTGTGCCGTAGGACCCGTCGTCCGTCATAATGACCACTTCGTCGGAGGCGGCTCGCATTTGTTCCTCCATGATTATCAGGTCTTTGTTTCGCGCCGCAAGAACTACGATCACCCTGTTCCCGGCTTTATGAAGAGCGTCAACGATAGGATATAGGGGAGCTACGCCAACACCGCCGCCTGCACAAACAACCGTGCCGACTTTTTCAATGTGGGTGGCTTGCCCCAAAGGTCCGACTACGTCTGTTATATAGTCACCGACATTCAGTTCACATATCTTTTTGGAAGATTTTCCTACAGCCTGAATAACAAGATCTATAGTTCCTTTTCCCGTATCCGCACCTGCGATCGTAAGGGGAATCCGTTCTCCTTTTTCTCCTATGCGGACAATTACAAAATGTCCCGCTTTACGGGAACGTGCGATAAGTGGCGCTTCCACTACAAATTTTATGACGTTTTCAGAGAAGTGCTCTTTTCCTACTATTTTGTTCATTTATTGTTATTTTATATGTATATCTCTATCTTGTCTGTTTTTATTCAAAAAGTTCTTCATCACGAATCAACATCAATATGGAGGAGTGGGGTAGGATCAGATATTTTTCTTCATTGATGAGTATTTCAAAGCCTGCGTTTTGAAGATAAATTGCCAGATCTCCTTCTTTTGCCTGTAATGGAAGGTATGAAACATTATTCTCCTTCTTTTTCCAGGCTTCATCTTCTTCCTGTTGTGATGGTAAAGGAATACCCGGCCCTATTTTTATCACATATCCTGTCTGAAGCTTCTCCCCTTCCTGTACTGAAGGAGGTAAAAGTAACCCAGATTTTGTTTTTCCCTGTGGATTGGTTGGTTTTACCAACACTTTATCCCCAATCATCAGGAATTTTTCAAGCTCTTTATTATCAATAGATAATTCCATTATGATTTTTTAAATTAGCAATGCATGGTTTAGTTTAAAACTCATTGTTAATAGCTCATTACTAAGTATTCAAACGATGAGTGTATAAAAATCCGCACAAAGATAGTGCAAGTTGAGAGTAATACAAAATAAGTTTGTTTATTCTTATAACCAAAACGATACGTATATTGTGACTAAGAGTGTGAAAAAGAGTAGAAATCTTGCGTATATAATATCATGGGGTTTTTGTAAATCTGTTTTTTTGTGTCATTATGACAGATATAAGTTTTGCGATGCTATCGGTTTTTAACTCGTTGGAATCCGGTAAGAACAGGGAGATTTTATCCGGACTATAGCAATATATTTTGATATTTGATTCATCTTCAGATGATGGTCTGAACCCGTTACGTATCAGTGCGTTTCCGACCCAATAAGCGGTATTGAAGTCGCCTTCGACAGCAATCGAAACAGAGGGTTTGTCGGCTGTTAACTTTCCTGTCGAAGGATCAAATTTGATCCCTTTCTTATCAAAGAAAGCTTCAAGGGAACCGCTAAGGATGAGATCTTCCGGTGTTCCACGCATCATTGGTTGCTGTTTTTTCTGCAGCCACAGGCAGTCACTCATCTGTATCGCAAGATCCAGGTCATGGGTTGATAAAAGTATGGCTTTTTTTTGTTCGGCCGCTAAATGATGCAACAGAGACATCGTTTCTATACGACTTGTAACATCAAGATAAGCTGTTGGTTCGTCTAAGATGATAACAGGACATTGTTGTGCCAGCACTTTGGCTATCATGATTTTTTGCCGTTCGCCATCGGATAACTCCGAAATATAATTGTTTGCTTTATGAGTCATGCCGACTGCGTCCAGCGATTCTGCAATAATCTGTTTATCTTTTGCATTTAATTTTCCGAAGAAACCCGTATAAGGATGACGACCGAGCGAAACTAATTCGTTTGCGGTAATGCCCCCCGCATTTGTTTTTTCCGTTAGTACAACACCGATGGTACGGGATAGTTCTGATTGAGAGTAATCTGCTAAAAGCCGGCCTTTTATGTGGATTTTTCCGTCAAGAGCCGGCTGGAAACCGCAGATAGTTCGCAAAAGTGTCGATTTTCCGGCGCCGTTTAGTCCGAGCAGACTTGTCAGTTCTCCGGCAAAAAGCTGTAACTGAAGTGAATCGTGTACGACTTTTTGCGGTTTGCCCTTTTGTGTATATCCTATTTTTAAGCCGGATGTTTCGATGACTGGTATTCGCGCCATATCAATTAAAATACTGAATGTTTTTCCTGTTTACTATTACGTATATAATGACCGGGGCTCCTACAATCGGAGTGATTGCATTAAGAGGTAACACGCTGTCTGTTCCCGGAAAAACGGTGAGTATATTACATAATAATGCAACGCAAGAGCCGGCTAAAATCGTTACCGGCAACAGCAAGGCATGATTTGAAGAACCAAGCAATAAACGTGCGATATGCGGAACCGCCAGGCCTATGAATGAAATCGGGCCGCAAAAAGCTGTCGCTGTAGCTGTCAGTAGTCCTGTACAAAGTAATATGATGACACGTGTGCGTCTGATTTTTATCCCGAGATTGGCAGCATACATTTCTCCTAAAAGCAAGGCATTGAGAGGTTTTATCATCAGAATGGCCAGAAATAATCCTGCCAGAGAACAAAGAATGAAAAACGGCAACCGTTCGTTTGAGACTCCTGAAAAATCACCCATTCCCCACATTACATAAGCATGAACCCTGTCTGCCGATGAATAATAATTTAAAATCGAAATCACAGAAGATGCAAGGTATCCAACCATAATGCCAATGATAAGGAGCATTACAGGACTTGTTACTTTAGTCGAAAAATAGATGATGATGCCAAGTATGATGCATGCTCCTGAAAATGCAGCAATAATCATCGCCAGGGAGCCGCTGAGCGAATATGCCGAAAATAGATTGAATGAATTACCGAAGAAAAGCATCACCAAAGCGACACCGAGGTTTGCCCCGTCACTGATCCCGAGAATAGAAGGCCCGGCCAATGGGTTTTTAAAAAGTGTCTGAAGCAGTAAGCCGCTGACTGCGAGCGAAGCTCCCGCAAACAAGGCCGTCACGGCTTGCGGCAGGCGTGATTGGAGTATAATATGTTGCCATGAAGCTTTTTCGGCATCATTTCCGAGCAGGATATTAATAACCTCGCCCAGAGGAATGGATACGGCTCCATAGATAAGATTTGTTACGAACAACGCGACAAGAACAAAACCGGATAAAAGAAAAAAAACTGTTTTTTTACGAATCATACGGCAAAGGTAACTTTTTTGATAATGATAAAAAAATGTATTGTAGTCCGCCATCTCTGGATAAGAGGTGAAACTTTCCTGATTTTGCTATTTTTTCAAAGGTTATACTTATATTTGTATCTTCATTTAAAATCTATTATAATTATGAAGTACACGATCGTTCTGGCTTTATGCCTGTTTTGTTGCAATTTGTGTTTTTCACAGGTCTCTGATGAATATGTCGAACTAACAGACACCAAGCCTCATGATAATGAATCCGTATGGAATAAACTGCCTTCCGGTCCTCAGATCAGCTGGGGAAGCACAGACATACGATATGCGAAATTGAATGTGCCTGTGTTGTCGAAGACAAGTACATGGAAAACGAAAGCATGGAGGGGTGAACGTGTAAATGCTCAGGCTGTCGTCTGGACAAAAACGGCTATGTCCGATGTTCAGGTGACGGTCAGTGATCTGAAATGCGGATCTTCAATTATCTCCTCTTCAGAGATAAAACCTTCTTTTGTTCGTTATATTATGACGGATGAGTTGAACAAAGATGGAAAAGGGGCTTGTGGGCACCGCGAAAATAAGGCGGAGTGGGATTCTTCAATTGTAGCGGATGTGTTGTACAAACCTGAATTGAAGGAGATCAAAGCGAATACAACCCAACCCCTCTGGGTGAATATACGTATCCCTCAGGATGTCAAAGCCGGTGCTTATAAGGGTATTCTGACCGTTTCCGCAGCTGGTGTTGCTGACATGAAATTAAATATGGAGATACAGGTTTCGGATCGTATATTGCCTTCTTCAAAAGAATGGGCTATTCATTTGGATTTGTGGCAAAACCCGTATTCCGTAGCACGTTATCATGGGGTACCTTTGTGGAGTGAAGCGCATTTTGATGCGATGCGCCCCGTTATGAAAATCTTAGCCGATGCAGGACAGAAAGTGATTACCGCCACTATCATGCACAAACCCTGGGCCGGACAAACGGAAGACCATTTCGACAGTATGATTGCAAAGATGAAACAGATTGACGGGACATGGTCATACGATTATACGGTTTTTGATAAATGGGTAGAATTCATGATGGAAATGGGCATTGATAAACAGATAAACTGTTACACACTTATTCCCTGGGCCTTGAAGTTTGACTATTTTGATCAGGCGACAGGTCGTATTCAGTTTGTAGAAGCAAAACCGGGTGATGCCGCGTATGAAGATTACTGGGGTACTTTCCTGAAAGACTTTGCTTCGCATTTACGTACTAAAGGCTGGTTTGAACGCACGACGATTGCGATGGACGAACGTGGTCTGGAAGCGATGCAGGAAGCCGTCAAAGTAATTCGTAAAGCCGAACCTGCATTTAAAATATCGCTTGCAGGCAATTATCACGAAGAAATCGAGGCGGATATGTATGATTATTGCTTAGCTTATGGTCAGAATTTCCCGAAGGAAACAAAGGAGCTCCGGGAAAAAGCGGGAAAGATCAGCACCGTTTATAACTGCTGCTCGGAAGCTCGTCCGAATACATTTACATTTTCTCCGCCTGCCGAAGCTACCTGGATTGGCTGGCATGCGGCAGAGGGTAATTATGACGGATATTTGCGCTGGGCTTATAATAGCTGGACTTTGGATCCTTTCCATGATTCGCGTTTTCGTTCATGGGCTGCCGGGGATTGTTATCTGGTTTATCCTTTCGGGTACAGTAGTATTCGCATGGAACGTCTGATTGAAGGAATTCAGGATTATGAAAAAATACGTATTCTGCGTAAAGAATTTACAGATAAGAATGCAGGCGGAAATCTTAAAAAGTTAAATGCTGCCGTTTCTCTGTTTTCTGCAAAAAATATTGGGGAAAGAGATGCAACGAAAGATGTTAATGACGCGCGTAAAGTTTTGAATAGTTTTTAATGGAAAAGATAAATCTGGAAGAACGCGTGCAAAAAGCGCGTGAACTGTTTCTTAATGGATATAATTGCACACAAGCTGTATTTCTGGCTTATAATGATTTGTTCGGTATAGAA
>JAITVS010000209.1 GCA_031285685.1 Tannerella sp. | reverse complement strand
CGCCGTATACAGGGCGGCCACCGGTCGTTTTAAACTCAAGAGAGTCATTCATCTTTATACTGTCGACCGAGTAAAACTCTCCATGCATGAATCGGTTATATATATCCTGACTGTATTCTTCTGATTTTCCAAGCTCATAGTCTTTCTGAATACATCTTCCTGAAGGAGTATAGTAGCGTGCTATCGTAAGAAGCAATTCCGAATTATCAGACAGGTCAAGTTTTGTTTGGACAAGGCCTTTGCCATAAGAACGGCGTCCGATGATCAATCCGCGGTCGTTGTCCTGAATGGCTCCGGAGAATATTTCGCTGGCGGAACCGGATAATTCATTAATCAATACAACCAGTGGAGCGTCCTGACAGGTACCTTTTCCGTTGGAATATGTATCTGTGCGGCTGTAAGCTCTTCCCTGTGTATAAACAATCATGTTTCCTTTTGATAAAAATTCATTGATCATATAAATTGCAGATTCCATGTAACCTCCCGGATTATCACGCAGATCTATGATAAATCCCTTTACTCCTTCCTGTTTAAGTTTAGCTATTGCCGTAAGGAACTCACTGTATGTGGATCTTGCAAATTTAGTTACTTTGATATACCCGATATTATCGTTTATCTTATATGAAACATCTACGGAATAGTTCGGAATATCTCCGCGGATGAGCTCGAAGTCAGTGAGCTCTTTTGCATTCCCGCGTTGTATGCCTAATTTTACTTTGCTGTTTTTAGGACCGCGTAACATTCTCATCATTTTAGTCGTGCTTATATTTTGTCCGGCAACGATGGAATCATTTACCGTCATGATGCGGTCGAACGGCATCAGGCCGGCTTTTTCGGCAGGGCCTCCGGATATGATGCTTATTACAATAATCGTATCGGTTTGCATATTGAATTGGATCCCGATACCGCTGAATGAACTTTCAAGGTCTTCATTCGCCGCTTCTACATCTGAAGCGGGAATATAGGATGAATGCGGGTCAAGTTCGCTTATGATCTTTCCGACAGCGCTTTCCGCCAGATAGCTGATGTCAACCGTATCGACATAATTATTGCTTATCACTTCAAGAGCTTCGTTGATCTTATTTTGTTCGGAACGTAAAATTTTTATTTGCGGGTTTTTTATACGAAAATATTTTCCTGCGTAGAATCCCAGGAGCAGGCTTATCACAATTAATAATATTACCCATATAAAATGCCTGTTTTTATTCATTTTCAAATTTATTATATTGTTTGCATTTCAATAAAATCTACAATAATTCCTGCGCGCTTGAGAAGAAGGATTCCTTCTTCCGTATGATATTCTTCAGAGAAAACGACGCGTTTTATGCCCGCCTGTATGATCAGTTTTGCACATTCTATACATGGTGAAGATGTGACATATATTGTTGCTCCGGCGCTATTATTGTTTGATGCTGCGACTTTGGTTATCGCGTTGGCTTCTGCATGAAGCACATACGGTTTCGTCTTATTGTTTTCGTCTTCGCATATATTTTCAAATCCGGCCGGAGTGCCGTTATATCCGTCGGATATAATCATTTGATTTTTGACAATTAGGGCGCCCACCTGGCGGCGCTTACAGTATGAATTTTCAGCCCATATTTTAGCCATTCTCAGGTAACGGATATCAACCTCATGTTGTTTTTTATCTTTTTCAGTCATCATAAAATTCAAGAACAGTATTCCGGAGTATTTTTGAAAATTTAGCGTACAAAAGTACTAAAAAAAAGAAGAATGACTGTTTAAAAAAATATAAATATATATCATCGTTTTTTAATCTTGTTATATGCAATACCATTACGCTGTAACAGTGCGGTTATGGTCGGTTGCTGGCAGCGGAAGCGAATATAAAGCCTGTTCGGATCATCCGTATCACCTTTACTCAGAACGTTATCCAGAAAAGATGTTGCAACTGCCTTACTGAATATGCCGGCTTCTTTAAATGCGGCAAAAGCGTCTGCTTCAAGTACTTCCGCCCATTTATATCCGTAATATCCTGCCGCGTATTCATTGTCTGTAAAGATATGTCCGAAAGAAGTGGTCATTAATGTGTTGGGTACTTCGGGTAATGTCATCGCCGATTCCCATGCCGTTTTTTCGAATTCTTCAAAATTGCCGTCAAAAGGTACCGTTATGGTATGCCATGCTATGTCTAACAGGCTGAAACTTAACTGGCGGCAGCATTTATTTCCGATGTTGAAATTGGTTGCATCGACTAATTTTTTTACCATATTAGCGGGTATTTTTTCTTCTGTTTCATAATGAACGGCTAACAGGTCCAGGAAATCTTTTTCTTTTAGCCAGTTTTCCATAATTTGTGATGGCAATTCGGCAAAGTCCGGTTCCACATTAGTGCCCGACAGGCTTTCGTAGGTGCATTTACTAAGCATCCCATGAAGAGCATGCCCGAATTCATGAAGAAAGGTTTCTACTTCGGAATATGTAAGAAGTGTAGGCTTTGTTTCTGTCGGAGCGCTGAAATTCATTACAATGATAACATGCGGACGATGGTCTTTTTCTTCTTCATCAATATATTGTCCCTGGAAATTGTTCATCCATGCACCGGACATTTTGGTCGGACGCTGGAAAAAATCCGTATACAGAACAGCAACAAAATTACCTCTTTTGTCAAATACTTCATATGCTTGTACATCAGAGTTGTATACCGGAATTTTTTTGTTTTCTTTAAAAGTAATACCATAAAGTTTTGTTGCAAGGTTGAATATGCCTTGTCTTACACGTTCAAGCTCAAAGTAAGGACGCGTCATTTCATCGTTAATTTTAAAATGCAGATCCTTCAGTTTTTCCGAATAATAACTCCAATCCCATGGCATTACAGTAAAGTCATCAATGTTTTCACGTCCGGAAACGTATCCCTGGATGGTGTTATATTCGTTAATGGCAAGAGGCTTATAGTAATCGAGTAATTCCTGCAAGAGGTCTATGACATTTTCTTCATCTTTTGCCATCCGGTCTTTCAGTACATATTCCGCATAATTCTGAAATCCCATCATGCGTGCAACCTCCAACCTTATATTGACAATCTTTTTTACGATTTCTTTATTGTCATATTCGTTGTCGTTATTACCGACATTTACTCTTGCCCGGTACATTTTTTCCCGTAATTCCCGATTTTCAGCGTCACGCATGAATGGAACATAACTGGGTTCGGACAGGGTGAAGAGCCAGCCGTTCTGATCTCTGTTTTTAGCTTCCATCGCCGCCATTTCGAGTACATTTTCCGGTAGTCCGGCTACCTCTTTTTTATCAACCAGCAGCATCTCAAAGCAGTTTTCATCTTTCAGGACATTGTGGTTAAACTTCAGTTCCAACAAGTTCAGCTCGGTACTTATTTCGCGATATCTTTCTTTGTTTTCAGGAGAAAGGTTTGCCCCGTTGTCAAAAAAGGCGTTGTATGTTTTTTGCAGCAAACGCGAATCTTCTGTTGAAAGATTAAGAGCTATTCTGTTTTGATAGATTTCTTTTACCCGTGAAAATAAAGTATCGTTCAAATACGTGTTATGATGGCAGGCTGATATTTGAGGTGAGATGATCTGGGCTATCTCAAGTAGTTCATCGTCATTTTCGGTATCGAGCAATCCGTAAAATACACCGGAAACGCGTTTTAATAAAGAACCGCTTCTTTCAAGCGCTACAATTGTATTCTCGAAAGTGGGGGAATCCGGATTGCTTATGATTTTAATTATTTCTTCGTTTAATTGTTTGCAACTCTCATCAAATGCCGGAATGAAGTGTTCATTTTTAACCTTGTTAAAAGGTATGGTCTCACGGGGTGTTTTGAATCTACCTAATAAGGGGTTGGCAGCATTCAGTATGTTTATGAATATTGCTGATAATATGATGATTAAAAATGTTTTTTTCATTGTTGTTTTATTTTAAGGATACAAATATAGTAAAAAATACAGATATGTATAATCAATTAAAAAAATGAATGGTGTATTTTTCGGAAATTAATGCTAATTTTGCTGCATGTTGTGAAGAAAAAAATAAATATTTTAAAATGAAGAAAATCAGTTTTGTTGTTATACCGTTCTGTATAGCAATGTTAGTTGCTTGTGGCGGTACAAAAAATGAGTATGTATTAAATGGTCTTGTTCCGGATGGGATAGAAAACGGCGAAGTCGTATATATGACTGATTATAACGATGGTCTTATTGTGGATAGTGCAGTAGTATCAGATAAGAAATTCATATTTAAAGGCGTTGCGGATAGTGCGATGGCGCGAAGTTTGACGCTTCGGAATCTTCAGGCCAATATCATCCTGGAAAAAGGATCCATGACGGTTGATATGGCGGATCCTTACAGTGCAAAAGGGAATATTCTGACGGAGAAAATGAATGAATTTTTATCGAAGAGTGCAGATGTTATTGTGCAGGCAAGAGAAAAGCTGGCGGATGTGGATATGTCTCTTCCGGCAGATGAACAAAGGAATGCACAGGAAAAAATCGTCGATGATCTTTTTCTTGAATTGAATGAGTTGCCGAAGGCCTATCTGAAAGATCACTCTGATGATATGCTGGGAGCAATGGTTTTTTATACGTGGATGCAGAATCAGATAGAGCCTTCTGAGGAATTGTTTAATGAAGCCAGCAAGCTTGTGGGAGAGAATGTTTTGAATTTTGGTCCGGTCAAACAAATGGTGGAGTATTACAATAAGCTTGGTCAGACTGCTGTCGGAAAACCTTTTGTCGATTTTACGATAGAAAATGGTAATTTGGACGGCTCATCGGCATCTCTTTCCGATTATGTGGGAAAAGGAAAATATGTGCTTGTCGATTTCTGGGCGTCATGGTGCAGGCCTTGTCGTATGGAGGCGCCTATAATAGCAGAAGTATATAATAAATACAAAGGCGATCTGTTTGATGTGGTAAGTGTTGCCGTATGGGATCAGCGAGAAGCTACTCTTCGTGCAATAGACGAAGACGGAAATACGTGGTCTCAGATTCTTGATGCGCAGGCTGTTCCAACAGAACTGTACGGTATTCAGGGTATTCCTCATATTATACTGTTCGGACCCGACGGAACTATTCTTGCACGTGATTTGCGTGGAGATAACCTGAAGAGTAAAGTTGCTGAAGTGTTGAGTAAATAAGACAAAAAAAAGGAAGTTGCAGAACTTCCTTTTTTTGTCTTATTATATTGCAAACGCAGGTTTACGATGAATCCACTGTCCCCGGGTAAAGTCAGGAAAGTCTACCAATGCGCCGCCACGGGCGACAGACATTTCCGATAAGCCGGAAATAGCACTCCAGGCTGCTGCATCGTAGCAATCCATCGGGACTGTTTTTTTATTGCGTATGGCATCTATAAAGTCATACATCATGATAAAGTCCATCCCTCCGTGACCGGCCTCTTTGGCTTTAGCCTCAAGTGAACTCCATAATTTGTGGTCATATTTTTTAAACCACGCGTCGGACTCATCCCAGCGATGCGGTTTGGATTCTCCTTCTATATATACATGATCTCCGTCGTTCATCCATAGTCCGTTAGTGCCCTGAATACGGAACCCCAATGAGTATGGGCGTGGCAAGTTTGTATCATGCGTTACAATGATCGTTTCTCCGTTCGCACATTTAATCATGGATGTTACGATATCACCCAAATTAAAGTTTATTTTTGCGTACGGATGGTTGGAACCACCTTTTTCTACAATGAAATTATGGAGACCGCGCGATTTTGTCGCCATTGCGCTTAAGGAAAGAAAGCGGTTTCCGTGATTGATATTCATACAATTTGCAACAGGACCTATTCCGTGTGTCGGATAGATGTCCCCGTTACGCGTCACGGAGTGTTGTGTTCGCCATTGGGCTTCAGCGTAGGCTGTCGGTCCCATGCGCAGTTCGCCTCCTTCTTTATAAGTATAACTTGCACCGTCATTGAATTTCACATCGCGTAAATCGTGCTGATAACCACATGTTCCGTGTATCATTTCTCCGAATAATCCCTGGCGCGTCATGTTTAATGCAGCCATTACATCCCGGCGATAACATACATTTTCCAGAATGTTGAGCTGACTTCCGGTTGCTTCGGAAACATTAACCAAGTCCCAGCATTCTTCCACAGTATTGGCGGCTGATACTTCTACTCCCACGTACGGAACACCGGCTTTCATCGCAGCGACGGACATCGGTACGTGCCATTCCCACGGACTGGCTATTATGACACAGTCAAAATCCTCGTTATTAAGCATCTTTTCAAATTCACGCTCACTTCCGGTGTAAACTTTAGGTTCGGGAACATTGAACTTGGCTATATGCTTAAGGGTTCTTTCCAAAGGTCCTTGTTGTATATCACATATGGCAACAATCTTCGTATCATCGATCGCAAGAACATTATTAATGTGTTCCTGGCAACGGGAACCCGTGCCTATAAATCCGAATTTTAATTTGCCATCGTCCTTGCCGGTGCTTTTTTTTCTTTTGTTGCGTTTCTGGAGAGTTCTTTACGGTAGCTGCGGCGTGATCTGCGATTGTTAATCCGGCGGCGCCTATACCAGCTGCTGTAACCTGTTTGATGAAGTTGCGACGTGTATTTTCCATTTTATATTTTGATTGTTGTATAATAAAGGACAAAAATACTTAAACCTTTTTTTGTATTCAAATTATGTTGTTCGATTAAGATTTTGTAACCTTTTTTGTGAAAAAATGCAACGAGAGTCATTGGTGAGGTAAATCAATAGGCTGAGGTGGCGAGTATTTGTCTGAGACTTATTTATAAAAAAATGAGAAAACCACATGCCGCAATTTTCTCATTTTTTTTATGTTGTAAGATATTATTTCTTTGAAGATTCCAAAGATTTTTTTCTGAATTCTTTCAACATTTTTTCCATTTCCAAAGATGCTTTACGTGCACGTGTTCCAGCTGCTTTGTTTCCTTTTTCGATTTGAGCGCTTGCATCTTCCAAGAAAGCGTTGAATGTGCTTTCGATTTGTTTTGCTAATTTTTCCATTTTCTTTTTGTTTAAATGTTTAATAATCAATTAGTTGTTTTATATTTCTTTTATTTTTTACGTTGCAAAGATATATAATTATTGAAATATACAAAGGTTTCGTTGAAAACTTTTATATGAAAGATCGTAAAAATGGAATAAATACACATAAAAGTGGTTACAATTACATATATGCAACCTTTTTGTGTATTTTTTTTACTTTTTTTCATTATAAAGTATTTTTTCGTAAGTTTAAAATTTTAACTTTGTGGCTTGAAGGATCAATAAAGAAAAATAGATAGCATATGGATACAAAGATTCAGGAACTGACTGATAAAATCTACAAAGAAGGCGTAGAAAAAGGTAATGAGGAAGCCAACAGAATTATTGCTGCTGCAAAGGAGCAGGAGGAAACCGTTATTCGTGAGGCAGAAGATAAAGCGAAGCAAATAATTGCAGATGCGGAAAAGAATGCTGAGGGATTGAAGCGGAATACCGAAGCGGAATTGCGTTTGTTTGCATCTCAGGCAGTGGAGGCGTTGAAAAGTGAAGTGGCGAATCTTATAACTGATAAAATTGTAACCGATAATATAAAAGCGACAACGACGGACGTGACTTTTATGCAGAAAACCATGCTTGAAATCGCAAAAGAATGGGTGAAAAATGAAGGGATTACTATTCAGACAGCAGATCAAAAATCCTTGATAGATTATTTTGAAGCAAATGCCAAAGGATTGCTTGACAAAGGAGTAAAGATTGAGCAGGTAAATGGTAAAAAGACTTCATTCACATTGATTCCTGCTGACGGAGCTTATAAAATAAGCTTTGGTGAGGAGGAGTTTATTGCCTATTTTAAAGAGTTTTTGCGTCCACAATTGATTGAAATGCTTTTCTGATGAGTAAATACTATTGTTTAATAGCAGGATTACCTTCTGTTACACTGGATGATACGAAACTGACATATTCGGTTTCGGAATTTAAGACAGAATTGGATACGATATTGTCTGACCAGGATAAGCAGCTTATGCGCTGGCTTTTCTTTAAATATGACAATCATAATTTATTATCCTTTTTGAGGAAGATATCCGAAAATAAATTTGATGGAAGAGGTAATTTTTCCGCAGAAGAGATTCGTGAGATCTGTAATCTGTTGCAAGAAGAGGATAAGGTGCCGGAGAAAATACCGGTGCCCGCCTATTTTGTTAAATTCATAAGAAGATATTATGCACGCTTTGAAGAAGCGGAGTCAATTGAGTTTCAATTATTGGAGGATTATATATCTGCTTTGTATTATAATGAAGCGATTGAATGCAAAAATGTTTTTCTCTCTTCATGGTTTGAAATGAATCTTAATATCGGAAATATCCTGACGGCACAGAATTGTCAAAAATACGGGCTGGATAAAAGCAGCTATATCATCGGACAAAATGAAATAGCCCGGCAGTTGCGCCAATCAAGCGCACGCGATTTTAATATCGGGAAAACTTTGGATTATATAACTGAAATTGTGCAGATTGCAGAAGATCAGGATCTGATCATGCGCGAGAAACATCTGGATGCTTTGCGCTGGAAATGGCTTGATGACAATACGTTTTTTAAAACATTCGATATAGAGAGTGTTATTGCATATATGCTGCGTCTTGAAATGATTGAACGATGGATCTTATTAGATAAGGTGCGTGGCGAAAAGACTTTCCGGAAACTTGTTTCGGATATGAAACAGGAAAGTTCGGACACATTGGAAGAATTTAAGAAAAATAATAAATAAATTATGGCTACTAAAGGAATTGTAAAAGGTATTGTTTCGAACCTTGTGACGGTAGAAGTAGACGGCGCTGTTTCGCAGAATGAGATATGTTATATTACCATCGGTAATGTACGTCTGATGTCGGAAGTTATTAAGGTTATCGGGAAAAATGCTTATGTACAGGTGTTTGAAAGTACGCGTGGAATGAAAGTCGGCGATGAAGCCGAGTTTATGGGGCATATGCTTGAGGTGACGCTGGGGCCGGGAATGTTATCGCGCAATTATGACGGATTACAGAATGACCTGGATAAGATGGACGGAGTTTTTCTTCGTCGCGGAGAATCTACATTTCCATTGGATAAAGAGCGTTTGTGGGATTTCAAGCCGCTGGCAAAAGCCGGTGATACGGTTATTGCCGGTTCATGGTTGGGAGAAGTGGAGGAAAATTCACAACCTCACCGGATCATGGTTCCTTTTGTTTTTGAGGGAACGTATCTGGTGAAATCCGTTGTTGGTGCCGGAAAATATACGGTTGAACAGGTGATAGCCATTGTTACTGACGAAGCCGGAAATGATCATGAAATTACAATGACACAAAAATGGCCGGTTAAAAAGCCCATTATGTGTTATAAAGAAAAACCGCGTCCGTACAAATTATTGGAGACAGGCGTGCGTATTATTGATACTGTCAATCCGATTGTTGAAGGAGGTACCGGATTTATTCCGGGGCCGTTCGGAACAGGAAAAACCGTGCTTCAACATGCCATATCAAAACAGGCGGAAGCCGATATCGTAATTATGGCTGCCTGTGGCGAGCGCGCAAATGAGGTGGTTGAGATCTTTGTGGAATTTCCGGAACTGGTAGATCCGCATACGGGGCGTAAATTGATGGAACGTACCGTTATTATTGCAAATACGTCAAATATGCCGGTAGCAGCGCGTGAGGCTTCTGTTTATACGGCAATGACTATTGCGGAATATTATCGAACCATGGGTCTGAAAGTTCTTTTGATGGCAGACTCTACATCCCGCTGGGCACAGGCTTTGCGTGAGATGTCCAACCGCCTGGAAGAATTACCCGGACAGGATGCATTCCCGATGGATTTATCCGCTATTGTAGCAAACTTCTATGCCCGTGCCGGAATGGTTGTCCTGGAGAATGGGAATACGGGTTCGGTAACTTTTATCGGTACGGTTTCTCCTGCAGGGGGAAATCTGAAAGAGCCTGTTACTGAAAATACTAAAAAAGTGGCACGTTGTTTCTATGCGTTGGAGCAGGCACGTGCTGACCGTAAACGTTATCCGGCCGTGAACCCGATAGACAGTTATTCGAAATATCTTGAATATCCTGAATTTAACGAATATATCTCCAAACATATATCACCGGACTGGATTGATATGGTAAACGAGGTGAAGACCCGTATGCAACGTGGGAAAGAGATTTCCGAACAGATAAATATTCTGGGAGATGACGGGGTTCCGGTAGATTATCATGTCATATTCTGGAAATCGGAGTTGATAGACTTCGTGATATTACAACAAGATGCATTTGATGCTATTGATGCGGTTTGCCCGTTGGAACGCCAGGAATATATGCTTAAAAAGATCATTGAGTTATGCCGTGCGGAATTTTTGTATGCAAACTTTACTGAGGTATCCGAATATTTTAAAAGACTGATCAATTTATTTAAACAGATGAACTATTCGGAATATAAGAGCGAGAAGTTTAATGATTACGATAAACAGGTTGATGCATTGATCAAGGAGAGGATCTGTTCGTAAAGTTGAAGAAATAAAAAATAAACAATAGATATGGCAACAAAAGCGTTTCAAAAAATATTCACAAAGATTACCCGGATTACCAAAGCGACATGTTCATTAAAGGCTACAGGTGTGGGATATGATGAATTGGCGTCGGTGGACGGAAAGCTGGCGCAGGTGGTAAAAATCGAAGGTGATGAGGTTACATTACAGGTTTTTTCAGGAACTGAAGGTATCCGTACAAATGCGGAAATTGTGTTTATGGGAAAAGCTCCCACATTAAAGGTGGGCGATCAGTTGGCCGGACGATTTTTTAATGCTTACGGTGAGCCGGTTGACGGAGGCCCTGTACCTGAAGGACGTGAAGTGGAGATTGGCGGTCCGTCGGTAAATCCTGTACGTCGCAGACAACCTTCGGAACTTATTGCCACAGGTATCGCAGGCATAGACCTTAACAATACATTGGTTACCGGTCAGAAGATTCCGTTTTTTGCAGATCCGGATCAGCCGTTTAATCAGGTGATGGCGCTTGTGGCTTTGCGGGCTCAATCCGATAAGATCGTACTTGGAGGTATGGGGATGACAAACGATGATTATTTGTTTTTTAAAAATACGTTTAGTAATGCCGGCGCTCTTGACCGTATTGTAAGTTTTATCAACACAACGGAAGATCCGTCGGTAGAGCGTATTCTTGTACCGGATATGGCCTTGACGGCAGCAGAATATTTTGCCGTGGAGAAAAATGAAAAAGTACTCGTTCTTCTTACCGACATGACAAATTATGCAGATGCTTTGGCTATTGTATCAAACCGTATGGATCAGATACCTTCAAAAGATTCTATGCCGGGATCCCTTTATTCCGATCTGGCAAAAATTTATGAAAAGGCGGTTCAGTTTCCGGATGGGGGCTCCATCACAATCATTGCGGTGACTACTCTTTCCGGAGGTGATATTACTCATGCCGTACCTGATAATACCGGGTATATAACGGAAGGGCAGTTATACTTACGTCGCGACAGTGATGTAGGTAAGGTTATTGTTGATCCGTTCCGTTCGCTTTCGCGTTTGAAACAATTGGTTACGGGCAAGAAAACCCGTGAGGATCATCCGCAGGTGATGAATGCCGCCGTACGATTGTATGCTGATGCCGCCGATGCAAAGACAAAAATGGAGAATGGTTTTGATCTGACGGATTATGATAATCGTACATTGGCGTTTGCAAAAGATTATTCGGAAAAACTGCTGGCAATCGATGTGAATCTTAATACAACAGAAATGCTTGATGTTGCATGGCAATTGTTCGCTAAGCATTTTACTCCTGCGGAAGTGAATATTAAACAGGAGTTGGTTGATAAATATTGGAAGAACAGTTGACGATAAGTTGCAAATAACTAATTAACTAAAGAATGGCAATAACATTTCAATACAATAAAACTTCGCTCCAGGGGCTTGAAAAACAACTGAAAATACGGGAGCGTGCCTTGCCTACGATAAAAAGCAAGGAGAACGCACTACGTCTCGAAGTGAAACGTACAAAGGATGAAATGATTGCTTTGGAAGATAAACTGGAAAAAGACATTCAGAGTTATGAATCGATGGCTGCCTTGTGGAGCGAATTTGATCCGGATTTGATCGCAGTTAAGAATGTGGCCTTATCTTCCAAAAAAATCGCCGGAGTTGTAGTCCCGGTTTTAGACGATATCGCATTTGATGTGAAGTCTTTCAGTTTATTCAATAAACCGTCCTGGTTCTTTGACGGGATCAATGTTCTTAAAACATTGGCATCAACCGGTATTGAGGCAGAATTTACCGGTCTGAAACTGAGTATGCTGGAACATGCCCGTCGTAAAACAACACAGAAACTGAATCTGTTTGAAAAGGTACAGATACCCGGCTATAAAGATGCTATCCTTAAGATAAAACGATTTATGGAAGACGAGGAAAGTTTGTCTAAATCGTCTCAAAAAATCATGCGCGCCAATCAGGAAAAACGCAAAAAAAAGGAGGAAGAGACATGATTGTGAAAATGAATAAATATGCCTGGCTGGTATATCACAAGGAATACGCTGTTTTTTTAGAGCGTTTACGTACACTTGGAGTGGTTCATGTAAAACGCTCTAAGCCGACACAGGATCATCCGGTTATACAAAGATTGAGAACGGAAGATAAACAAATAAAAACCCAGCTCGATTATCTGAATGGTTTACTTGAAGCTGAAGATGCAAAACTGAAAGCAGAAAAAAAGAACAGTAAAGAGTCTGTTCCCGGAAGTAATGATACGGTGAAACCGGCGGAATCGGAATCGGCGCTGTTGTCGCGAACGGAATGTAAGGTTCTGCTTGGCAGGATTGAAGATTTGAGGGAAAAGGGTAATAAAATACAGTCCTCTTTGTTATTAAAGGAAAAAGAGCGCGATACAATTTCCGTATGGGGTGATTTTAGTTATGATAACCTCGTTCGTTTACGTAATGCCGGATATAATGTCGGATTTTATACTTGTTCCGCGTCACAATATGACGAATCATGGGAGGATTGCTATAATGCATTTGTTATTAATACGGTGCAATCGGTTGTCTATTTTATAACCATCACGCGCTCCGGTACGGAAATGTCTATCAATGCTGATCAGGCAAAAATGCCATTGAAGGATTACCGGCACCTTGGTGAAGAGATTGAACAGGAAGGTAAAAATAAAGAAGAGATAGAGGCCCGGTTGCTTGAGATAGCACGGCAGGACTGTAATTCTCTCAAGAACCTGAAAAAGGAAGTGGAAAATGAATCGGCATGGCATGATGTCCTTATTCAGACAGCGCATGGGGCTGATGATAAACTGATGCTTCTGGAAGGGTGGATACCTGACGATAAGACTGCTGAAATGGAAAAGTCACTGGGAGATTCAGGATATTTCTATTTAAAGATGGATATAACGGATGATGATGTGATTCCGATAGAGTTGCGGAATAATAAGTTTACGAAATTGTTCGAACCGATTACACGACTTTATTCTTTGCCGAATTATAAGGAATTTGATCCTACACCGTTGTTTGCTCCATTCTTTATGTTGTTTTTCGGATTATGCTTAGGTGACGGAGGCTACGGACTGCTTCTGATACTGGCTTCAATTATTCTAAAACCTAAAGTCAGCGAGAGTATGAAGCCGATCATGACACTGGTTTTATATTTTGGTATAACAACACTTGTCATTGGTACGCTGACGGGTACGTTTTTCGGGTTTTCCATCATAGAAGTCAAAGCGTTGTCTTCGGTTAAAGACTATTTTATTACGACGGATAATCTGATGATCATATCGCTTGTTATCGGTTTTTTTCATGTGATTTATGCCAAATTTATCGCAGCAATTAAAATAAAGATACAAAGAGGATTCAAGTACAGTCTTTCCGCATTTGCCTGGATATTTGTCATACTGGCATTTGCCTGCATTTTTGTATTACCAATGGCGAACATACAGTTATCCAAACTGGTTGAATATATTTTATACGGGATCATTATACTTTGTGGTGCGATCGCATTATTTTATAATACTCCCGGAAAAAATATATTCCTGAATTTCGGTTCCGGCTTGTGGGCGACATATAATACCGTATCGGGGTTAGTAGGTGATGTCCTTTCCTATATACGTTTATATGCGATAGGTCTCACCAGCGCGTTGCTTGGAGGGGTTTTTAATTCGATGGCTATTGATATGACGGCATCGATGAATCCGTTTGTGAGATGGTTGCCGATGCTGTTGATCCTTCTTGTCGGGCATGCCCTGAATATAGGGCTAAGTCTGATCAGTTCGTTGGTGCACCCGCTGCGTCTTACTTATGTCGAATATTACAAGAATTCCGAGTTTGAAGGAGGTGGGCTTGATTATAAACCGTTTAAAAAATCGTAAAACAAAAATAATAATTTAAAAACAGAAAATTATGGAACCAATAGTATTAGCTTATGTAGGAGTAGCTTTCATGGTAGGGTTGAGTGGTATCGGTAGCGCTTATGGCCTGACAATATGCGGTAATGCTGTTGTCGGAGCAATGAAAAAGGCGCCGGAAAAGATGGGTTCTTATATCGGACTTAGTGCACTGCCGAGTTCACAGGGGCTCTATGGATTTGTTGCATACATGATGGTGCAACAGTATCTTGTTGCTGATATATCGTGGATTGTGGCAGCAGGTATTTTCGGAGCAGGATTGTTGATGGGCTTTGGAGGTTTTTTCTCTGCTTTGCGCCAGGGACAGGTTTGTGCAAACGGTATTTCTGCTACGGCAGCAGGACATAACGTATTTGCAGCAACGATGGTAATGGCTGTGTTCCCTGAATTGTATGCAATCCTTGCACTTGTTGTTTCTATCCTTATTTCGGGGACGTTTGCATAACATCAGAAGAAAATATTTTCAGCTTTGTTATTTAGTGTGAATGTCCGGATGGCTTCTGCTAAAATAACAAAGCTGATTTTTATTGAAAAAACTTGTATATAGTCTTATTGTGTAACAGTGAAATACCATATTATGAACGTTAAAAGAGTTTTATCTATCATTATTACCTTTTTATTTATCAATCATTATACCTTCTCCGAAGATGTGCGTAGAGAGTATTTACTGGAAAAGGACTGGAGGTTTTCACGCGAAGATGATCATGCATTTATCAATGAATCTTTTGACGATAAAAAATGGGAGTCTGTTACTATTCCGCATGATTGGGCCATATATGGTCCGTTTAGTTCACAGAATGACAAACAACATGTGGCTATAGCACAGGATGGTCAGAAAGAAGCGTTGGAACATGCCGGGCGTACCGGCGGTTTGCCTTTTGTCGGAACAGGATGGTACCGGCTGAAATTTGATGTGCCGCTGTTTAGAAAAGGAGAACGTGTAACGTTGCTTTTTGACGGTGCAATGAGCAATGCCCGTATATATATTAACGGAAAAGAAGTGGGTTATTGGCCGTATGGCTATAATTCCTTTTATTTTGATATTACTGAATATTTGCATGGAAGCGGTAATAATACGCTTGCTGTCCGTTTAGAGAATCTGCCGGAATCATCACGTTGGTATCCCGGTGCGGGAATCTACCGGAATGTACATCTGATCGTAACGGATGAAATACATATCCCTTTGTGGGGAACGCAGATACAAACGCCTGTCGTGAGAAAAGAAAATGCGAAGGTCGTTATTAAAACAAAGCTTCAATATCCGGAGAGTATAACCGGTGAAATAAAATTGGAAACGGATATTTTAGATCCGAAAGGTGAAGTGTTCGGCGCTGTATCCTCCACGGTAGATCCGGAATTGATGGTTGACGACTGGTATGAAAACAGGGTATGGATCACTGATCCGAACTTGTGGACTCCGGAAACCCCCTTCTTGTATACTGCCGTGTCCCGCCTGTATGTAGATGGGGAGTTGAAGGATAAATACGAGACACGTTTCGGTATCCGTTCGATTGAAATACTCCCTAACGACGGTTTTTATCTGAATGGTGAAAAGACCTGGTTCAGAGGCGTATGCAATCACCATGATCTGGGGCCGTTGGGTGCGGCTGTCAATGACGCTGCTATCCGTCGTCAGTTACGTCTGCTGAAAGAGATGGGATGTAATGCAATCCGGACATCTCATAATATGCCGGCTCCGGAATTGGTGCGTGCGTGCGATGAGATGGGATTTGTGGTGATGGCCGAAAGTTTTGACGAATGGAAAACCGCAAAATGTAAGAACGGATATAATCTGTATTTTGATGAATGGGTAGAAAGAGATCTTGTCAATCTCTTACATCAGTTCCGGAATAATCCGAGCGTGGTGATGTGGTGTACAGGAAATGAGGTTCCGGATCAGACTGCAGAAGGAGGGGGCTATCTGGCCCGTATGCTGCAGGATATCTGTCATCGTGAAGATCCGACGCGTCCTGTAACGTGTGGTATGGACAGGGGAAAGGCGGTTGTAAATAATAACTTTGCCGCCCTTCACGATGTCGTCGGGTTTAATTACCGCTTGCATGTATACGATGAGGCATATCAGAAGCTGCCTCAGCAGATAATGCTGGGGAGTGAAACTTCCTCGACCGTCAGTTCGCGTGGTGTTTATAAGTTCCCGGTGGAGAGGAAAGCAGATGCCAGATATGACGATCATCAGAGTAGCAGTTACGATATGGAACACTGTAACTGGTCAAATCTGCCGGAGGATGATTTTATACAACACGAAGATCGCCCGTATTGCATCGGAGAGTTTGTCTGGACCGGATTTGATTACCTGGGTGAGCCTACGCCTTATTATACCGACTGGCCAAGTCATAGCTCACTTTTTGGGATCATAGATCTGGCAGGTATTCCGAAAGACCGCTATTATTTATATCGTAGTCATTGGAATAAGGAAAAAGAAACGTTGCATATACTACCTCATTGGACGTGGCCCGGACGTGAAGGTGAAGTGACTCCGGTATTTGTTTATACCAATTATCCGTCTGCGGAATTATTTATAAACGGTGTCAGCCAGGGGCGGAGAACGAAAGATTTGAGTGTGACGCTTGAGAACAGTGACAATGATGAAGCGAAAGCTTCACTCGCACGTCAGAAACGTTATCGTCTGATGTGGATGGATACGAAATGCGAAGCCGGAACGGTAAAGGTGGTTGCTTATGACGACGAGGGCAAGGCAGTTGCCGAGAAAGAAATACATACGGCAGGACAACCGTATCGCATTATTTTGTCTTCGGATCGTAAAAATCTGACAGCCGATGGCCGGGACCTGGCATTTATCCGTGTGCGTGTGGTTGACAGAGAAGGAAATCTATGTCCGGATGATGGGAGAACAATACGTTTTAAAGTGAAAGGAGCCGGTAAATACCGTGCGGCAGCCAATGGAAATCCTGTATGCCTCGAACAATTCCACCTTCCCCAGATGTCTGTTTTCAATGGTGAACTAACGGCTATTGTACAGACATTGGAAAATAAAACCGGAGATATTATCTTTGAAGCATCTGCCAAAGGACTCGGCAGTTTTGAGATAAGATTAGTCAGTGAATAATAATTGAACCGGATTTTTATTTGTTTCCGGGTTGTATCCTGCCTGTTGTTTGACGATCGGGGGTGATGATTCATGTCCGACTCCTTTCATGACAATGCCGTCAATGAAAAGATTCAGGCAGAATGTCATCAGTATGGTCGCATACAGGATTTTAATATTTATCCGTTTGGTTGTCTGATAAATAACCGTTATGATCGAAATTAGTAAGAATACCATAATGATCCAGCTCATTACATGATTGGAAGCAAATGTGTTTGTTATGCTTTCGATCAGGTGAAGGATAGATACATTTGCCGTATATCCGGCTATGATCGCATTGAAATCGACAGCATGTGTCATTATCAGTATTCCGGCAACGAAGGCAACAGATACGATTGTCGTAAGAACATAGGCGAATATTCGCGTTACTTTCGAGCGATTTTCCGTTATATAGATGAAATATTGGGCAAGCAGTATTGATAGGAAAGGGTATGCTGACAGGATATAGATGCTTCTTTTACTTGGCAGGATGGTGTAAATGAAAATAATACATACGGCAGCCACAATGCTGAATCTTTTTACTTTTTCAACAGACAAAAACCAAGACCATCCATCATTCATAATTTGCCTGAATGATTTACCGGGCATACGCCATTTTGCTCCGAATAATGAAAATATAAATAATAGGGTCCAGGGAATAAAACCGGAGAGGAGGGTGCCCAAATTATATAATACGTCTTTTCCGTATCCTGCCCCATCAATAGATCCCTGACTTAAAAGAAAAGGATATCCGAAGTTTTCGGATAGCGTTATACTCAGAAAGTCCGCTCCTCCCTGATTGTAAGCTGCCACATACCATATTGTAGGGATAAACATGGACGATATTCCCATGTACAGGAGAGCCTTGATTGTTTTCAGAAAACTGCATTTATGTAGTGTCAGCAGATAAACGAAGAATATGAACAGTGGAAGGAGAATTCCTGTAATTCCTTTTGTGAGTATTGCACAACTAAACAACAAAGGGATGATTACAGGTAATCCTTTTAACTCAAGTTTGTTTTCCCATCTGTAGAGTTGCATCAGTCCCAGTACGGTAAATGTGGCAAACAACATGTCCGGGTGCGCGGTCATGCCTGCCCGGTGTATAATAAAGCATGTGAGCAGTAATAGTGTGGCAATAAATGCTTCCTGAAAACGTATTCTTTTTCCGAAAAAAACAAGTACGAATCCGATTAGTACAATTTGCGCTATGGCAGACGGCAGGCGTGATGTGAATTCTGAAATATGCCCCTGAGGCAGTGAGAATATTGCCATTAACCAATGTGGCATGGGAGGGGTAGATACAAATTCACCGGAGACTGTTTTTGGTAAAATCCAGTTTCCGGATTCTAATATCAGTGCGGCTACGGAAGCTTCGCGTGCTTCGTCTTCTGTATGGAAATTATTTCCGAGCCATGGCAGAAGTGCGATAGCACAAGTAATGATCACCGAACTGATAGGCTTCTGGAGATACAAACGTTGAAGGGCAGATGTGCGCATAGTTTTATATTTACCTTGGTGCTTTACGATACAAATAGATAGCAATAAATGTATAGAGTATATTGGGGATCCATGATGCAATCATCGGACTGACAAGCCCGCTGACGGCAAACGACGATGTGATGGTCATGAATAATATATAGGAAAAGCTTAATCCGAGCCCGATGCCTATATTTAAACCCATGCCGCCTTTTTTCTTATAGGATGACAGAGAAACACCGATTACAGTAAGAATAAAAAATGAAAAGACATTTGCTATGCGTTTGTGATATTCGATTTCAAAGGTTTGTATATTACCTATTCCTCTTTTTTTCTGCCGGCTGATATATTCTGCCAGTTCCGGACTGGTCATTGTTTCACAATCGTCTTCCGAAATAAGAAAATCCGCCGGAACAATCATCAGCGTGGTATCTTTACGTGTACCGTACGAAATATGTTCATACATGCCGTCAAAATCACGAATAATGTAATCTATTATAGTCCAGTTATACAATGTATCGTATTTTATGGAGTTGGCCGTAAGTCTTGAAACTAAGGTTTTTCCTTCAAAACGTTCAAGCGAAAAACGATAACCCATACGTGACGAATTGCGATACTGGTCGAAGTAGGCAAATACACCGGGTTCGACTTCAAGCTGAACATTGCTGGCAAACTCCACTTTCTTGTTTTTCTTTATGTATTTGTATTCAAAATCAAGACGTTGTTCATTTGCCGGAGGGATGATGTATGCGCTTAGAACAAACATTGTAACGGCAATTATTCCGGCCGAAATGCCGTATGGCAGCATGAGCCGGTCGAAACTCATCCCGGTGGATAACATCGCTATTATTTCCGATCTGTCCGCAAGTTTGGATGTAAAATAGATAACGGCAATGAATGTAAATAACGAGGCGAACATACTTACAAAGTACGGAATGAAATTTATGTAATAATTTAATATGATGTCTTTTAATGTTAATTCCGGTACCATGAATTTGTCGAATTTCTCATTGACATCGAAGACGACGACAATCAGGATGATACCTGACATGGCAAAAACAAACGTTCCGAGGAATTGTTTGATAATGTATCGGTCTATCCGTTTCAATTTGAAATCACCTGGTTTCATACTCTTTTATTCAAATCCGCTACCATATTTTTTTTCCACAACAAAAAATCTCCGGCGATGATCTGTCGCCGCGCTTCTTTCACAAGCCACAGGTAAAATGCCAGGTTGTGAATCGACGCTATCTGGAGAGCTAATAATTCATCTGCTTTAAAAAGATGATGAAGATAAGCCTTGCTGTATAAGGTATCAACGAAAGAATACCTGTTTTCGTCTATCGGTGAAAAATCATCGGCCCATTTCCTGTTGCGCATATTCATCGTGCCGTTGATAGTAAACAATTGTCCGTTGCGTCCGTTGCGCGTGGGCATGATACAATCAAACATATCAACCCCGCGTTCAATGGCTTCGAGCAGGTTTACCGGAGTACCGACCCCCATCAGATAACGGGGTTTATCTTCCGGTAGTATTTCATTCACGATCTCTACCATTTCATACATTTTCTCAGTCGGTTCGCCGACAGCAAGTCCGCCGATTGCGTATCCGTCGGCTCCGATCTCCGATACATTTTGTGCGGCCTGTCTGCGGAGTTCGGGGTATACACATCCTTGTACAATCGGGAAGATGCATTGACCGTATCCGTATTTGGGTCCGGTGCTGTTGAAATGACGGACGCATCGTTCAAGCCATGATTCGGTGAGAGCCAGAGACTTTTTAGCATAGTGATAGTCCGCATCACCGGGACAGCATTCGTCAAATGCCATTATGATGTCTGCGCCGATCGTGCGTTGTATGTCCATTACTTTTTCAGGAGTGAAAAAATGTTTGCTTCCGTCGATATGTGAACGAAATTCCGCACCCTCGTTACTCAGTTTTCTGTTTTCGGCGAGTGAAAAAACCTGGAACCCTCCGCTGTCTGTCAGGATCGGACGTTCCCAGCTGTTGAAGCGATGCAGTCCGCCGGCTTGTTCCAGTATTTCCAATCCGGGACGCAGATAAAGGTGATAGGTATTACCGAGAATGATCTGTGCATTTATGTCATCCCGTAATTCCGTCATATGCACGGCTTTTACTGTTCCCTGTGTCCCGACGGGCATGAATATGGGAGTTTCAATACATCCGTGATCTGTTGTGATCAGTCCTGCACGCGCATTTGATCCTTTATCTTTGTATTCCAGTTTAAAATCCATTCGTCAAATTTAATTACAAAGGTAATGCAAGCCGGTCGCAATACAAAATAAGCAGACTTATTTTTGTCATCGGGGCGTTGCATTCTTCTGATTTTCATGCAAAAGTGAAAAAAATATGGATTTTGCATCATTTTTGTAATAAAAGTCTAAATATATTTTTTATTGAAATTCGAACTGTTTCGTAATTTTATTTCTATACTCGGAAGGCGATAATCCGGTTTTTCTTTTGAATATTTTGTTGAAATGACAGGGTGTATTAAATCCACACTCGATACTTATCTGAAAAATATCATGGGATGTTTCAGAAAGCAGTTTACATGCATATCCGATTCGAAGGCCCTGCATGTATTCGATACATGACTTTCCGGTTTTCTCTTTAAAATAGCGGCAAAATGCGGATGCGCTCATCGGGATTTCGGAAGCAATGGTTTCCAGTTTCAGGTTTTCTTTATAATGGTAATTTAAATATGAAACTATTTTTTCAATCCGATCGTCAAAGAATTTTGGTCTTTTTTCATTAAAATTCGGACTGGCCAATAATCGTCTGTTTTTAGTTGTTGCCATTTTATCTAATAAAAACAACAAATTCATAATGAGATCAAAGTCTTTGTATGTTGGAATTTTTTCGATTATATCTATAATTTCCTTGTTGCGGAAAGCCGGAAAATAAATACCTCTGTTTGCTTCGTCAAGTAAATTTTTCACATGGTTAAGAGCGGTGTAGTTGTTTATGGCATATGACATGTAATCATGTGCAAACCAAACAATGACTCCTTTTACCCTTAGGGTTGAGTTGTCATGAAAATAGATGTCGTCGCTTTTTATATAATGAGGCAGGTTGCTTCCTAATAAAATCAAATCGCCCGGAGAGAATCGCTCTATATTGTCTGCGATGAGGCGATCCCCTGATCCTTCTTTTATATATATGATTTCAAACTCATCGTGAAAATGCCTCGGATAGGTAAACCGGTTATAGTTGTAATATTTTGCAATTACGGGAATATGCTTATTTGTAGTCGCTTGAATGTTTGTTGTTGTCTTTTCCATATTTGATATTATAAAAGAAAAAGTGTTATGTAATATTTAAAATGTTATATTTTATGCAAATATAAGAGAAATTTCTGCAAATATACTATATGAAAATAAAATACAAATGCCTTAATTTTTTGCATTAAATTAACAATGCAAATCTATATTGTTTGATTAATTGCTTCAAATATTGTTTCGTTTGCTGTAAGGATGGGCTGAGTCATGATTTGTTTGTGGATCTCAGTTTTATTTTAAAAGTGTATACGGACATATTCTTAGAGAAATGATATGATTTTACCTTTTTGTTTAATACTAAATTTAATTCTATGTTTAAAAAAAACTTTTTGTTACGACCTTTTTTTCTGTTTATCGCATTTTTAGCGATAGGTTCGTTTTTTACAGAAATGGAAGGTCAGAAACTGACTGTAACAGGAACTGTTGCTGATGAGATCGGAGAACTCCTTTCGGGGGTAAATGTTGTTGAAAAAGGAACTACTAATGGTACAATTACTGATATAGACGGTAAATTTTCTTTACCGGTATCAGGTGAGAAGTCTATCCTTGTATTTTCCTATATCGGGTTTATCGATCAGGAAATTGTTGTTGGAAACAAGACCAGTTTGGGTGTCGTATTGAAAGAAGACCTTCAGAATCTGGATGAAGTGGTTGTAATCGGTTATGGTACGGCCCGGAAAAAAGACCTCACCGGGGCTATAGCCAGTATTAAAGCTGAAAAAATGGAGGCGGAAGCGCCTCGTTCGGTAGCTGATCTGATACGGGCGAATGCTCCGGGAGTAAATATTTCGTTATCACCAAATGCCGACGGGGAAGCTCATATTAAAATCAGAGGTGAAACAACATTGAAAGCGGGCGCCTCTCCTTTAATCGTTCTGGACGGTGTAATTTACGATGGAGGGTTGACGGAAATCAATCCGAATGATATTCAGAATATAGATGTTCTTAAAGACGCCAGTTCGGCAGCCGTATATGGTGCAAAAGCTGCAAATGGTGTGATTGCGATAACGACTAAAAAGGGGAGGTCCGGAAAGCCTGTCATATCGTTCAATGCGAATGTCGGCCTGGCGACTGTAGCGGATGCTCCGGAGTTGTTAAATGGACCAGGTTTTATCAGATATCGTCAGGATTATGAAATAGGGAGAAATACGGATGAATATTTAGCTAAATTTCCTCAGATATTTAATGACCCGCGCACACTTAATGGGGTAAGTCAGTTGGATTGGTATAATTATGATCAGAAGACTCCGGTAACTTCAGTTACGGAAGAAAATCTTATGAGGTCCTGGTTGTCCCGTCTGGAATTAAAATCGCCGGAAATAGAAAATTATCTTGCCGGAAAGACCACCAAATGGGATGATCTTGTTTTCCAAACGGCATTGCAGCAGGACTATACCGTAAGCATCTCCGGTAAAAACGATAATGTTTCCTATTATTGGTCACTTGGTTACGCCGACAGGGAGGGTGTCAAAGTGGGGCAACGTTATCAGAATATTCGTTCGCTCCTGAATCTGGAAGCGAAAATAACTGATTTTCTCAGTGTCGGATTTAACGGAAACTTCTCTTCACGTGATCAGGGATTTTTAACCTGCGATTGGGAACAGATGGTCCGGATATCTCCTTACGGGTCTAATAATATAGACGATCCGGATAGCCCGTACCGGAAGTATCCGACAGAGGATATTACGCCGGTAAATCCTTTTTATGATAATTTGTACAAGGACCGTAAGGATGAGTACCAAAAATTAAATGTAAATATTTATGCGGTTCTGAAACTTCCGTTTGGTATAGAATATCAGGTGAATTTTACTCCGTATTATTACTGGCGGGAATATTATAATCATGAGTCTTCTGCCAATAAATACTGGTTGCATGGAGGTAAGTCCGAGAGGAGAAATGATAAGACATTTAGTTGGCAGATTGATAATGTCCTACGTTGGAAAAAAACATTCGACCGGGTTCACAATGTAGAGCTTACATTATTGCAGAATGCGGAGAAAAAACAGCAGTGGATGACAAAAGCGATGGCAACCAATTTTTCACCAAGCGATGTGCTGAGTTGGCATCGTATTCAGTCGGGAACGGTTCCTTCGACAGAGAGTGAGGATAAGTATTCTACAGGAGACGCTCTGATGGCACGCGCTTATTATTCATACGCGGATCGTTATATGCTGACAGCTTCCATACGCCGTGACGGTTATTCCGCATTCGGACAGATGAACCCAAGAGCGACTTTCCCGGCGGTAGCGGCAGGTTGGGTGTTTTCGTCGGAGAGATATCTGGAAAGCGCATCTTCCTGGCTTAATTACGGTAAATTGCGATTCTCATGGGGTGAAAACGGAAACCGTGATATCGGAATCTATGATGCATTATCAGACATGGTTTCGGGTGCGCATCCTTATATTGACCAGAACGGGAATATATATGTGACATCGCAATTGTATGTAAACCGTATGGCAAACAGATCGCTGAAATGGGAGCGTACCGCTTCCTATAATTTAGGACTGGATTTTTCTTTGTTCAACGATATTATCGGCGGTACGTTCGAGGCATATATCTCGGAAACGAACGATTTGCTTGTTGACAGGTCTTTGCCTACCATATTGGGATATAAAAGTGTCGCAGCCAATTTAGGAAAAATGGAAAATAAAGGGATTGAGTTAACACTTACCGGAAACATAATCAAAAGAGAAAATTTTTCATGGTCAGCAACTGCTAATGTTGCCATGAACCGTCGACAAATCAAAAGTCTTTATGGAGATATGGTAGATGTTTTGGATGATGATGGAAATGTGATCGGGCGAAAGGAGGCGGATGATGAAGAAAACAAGTGGTTTATCGGACAGGATCCGGATCGTATCTGGGATTATGAACGTATTGGCGTGTGGCAACTTGGTGAAGAGGCGGCTAAATTCGGATGTCAGCCGGGTGATTTTAAATATAAAGATCAGAACGGAGACGGGCAGCTGACGAACAAGGATAAAGTTTTTCAAAAATATAAAACTCCACGTGCGATCTGGTCATTACGTAATGACATTACATTTTATAAAGATTTTACATTATCATTCATGATGTATTCTCATGTGGGAGTCTATAATCAGTTTAACCGGGCGGCAAATAATCTGAATTTCGCGGATCGTTGTTCGGAGTATGTACAGCCCCGATGGACACCGGGTAATCCGACAAATGACTGGGGACGTATCGGTTCTAAAAACATAGGTACTAACTATGTGAATAAATCGTTTTTGCGTTTGGATAACATTACTTTGTCTTATAATGTACCGAAAAAGATTTTGACTCCGGTTAAGGTTCAGAATATGCGTGTATCCCTTGGCGTGAAAAATGTGGCGGTTTTCGCGTTTAATAAAGACTGGTATTATTTTGATCCGGAACAGGTCCGCTATTATAAAGATTCCGACGGGACAGATAACAGACATATTATAGAGCCGACTCCAAGAACTTATACGGTTAGCGTAAACTTTACCTTATAATTAAAAATAAATAAACATGAAATATCTAGCATTAAAAAATAGTATAATAGCTGCGGGCGTTTGTTTGTTACTTCTGTTTGGCGGCTGTAGTGAAAGTTGGCTTGAGCCGAAACCCCTGTCAATGTATACGCCGGAAAATTCGTATGTGGACGCCGCCGGTTTTTACTCGGCCCTGACTACTTGCGAACGAAATATGCGACATGAGTTTTTTGGGGACGGATCTCCGATCCTAACAGAAATGATTCAGGCGGATATATGTGTGGAAGGTACTACCGATAAGGCGGGTCCTCAGATGGATATGGATGTGTCCTTGTTGCCGGATCTTAATTTGAACAGTACGGATCGAACGAAGGTCGGATGGTATTGGGATGAGGGATACAAGGGTATCAAATATGCCAATGTAGTCGTGTCGCGTATTGATGATGCAACTTATAAAGATGAAGCGGAACGTAATGCGGTATTAGGATCTGCTTATTTTCAGCGGGCGTATCGTTATTATAAATTAACCCATCAGTTTGGAGATGTACCTTTTCTGGACTGGGAAATAAATATTCCTAAAATTGATTTTTATTCATATGACCGTTGGAGCATTTTAGAAAAATTGTTACCGGATTTGGAATTTGCATATCAATGGGTTCCCGAAGTCGTGGATCGCGGACGTACATCCAGATCCGCGTGTGGCGTTCTTTTGATGAAATATTGCATGTGCCTGGGAAAATGGGATCGGGCAATAGAAGTCGGGAATGAGATTGTCGCAGAACATCCGCTGATGACCAGTCGTTTTACGTCAAACCGGACAAAAGATCGTACAAATCTGATGCATGATCTCCATAGTGTGGAGGCCAAGCTTGATATGAGCAATACGGAAGGTCTGATGTATGTTGTCGCTTATCCGGAATCGGGTGAGGCATTGTCATCGGATGCGAGATGTTATGTTCCAAGGAATGCCGTTCCTTTCTGGAATAGCGGGAATGTGAAAACTCCGGCAGGAGAAACCGGAACCAGTCGCGATACGCATGTTGATGAAACAGATCCGGAAATGAATTTAAATAAAACGTATGGACGTGGTATCGGCCGTCTGCGTCCGACTAATTATTTCCAATATGATATATGGACCGAAAAAGAAAAAAATGATTTGCGCGGGCCTTATAACCGTGACAGTTGGAGAAGTCCGGAAGATTTACGTTATAACAGTCCGGCTTTATATGGAAAGAGTGAGTGGTATGGAAAGAATTTTGTAAAGAACCCGGCGATGTCCGTAGAGGATACGATTCGTTGCTGGTTTAACTGGCCCCATTTTAAAGTATTTGTGCCGGATCCATTACAGGCTGAATGGAGAGGCGGGGAAACACCCTGGTATATTTATCGTTCGGCAGAAGTCTATTTGATGATGGCCGAATGTTATTACTGGAAAGATCAACCTGCACAGGCAGCGGAAATGATGAATGTGGTGAGGGCGCGTGCCGGAGCGGATCCGTTGACGGCAGCGGATATCAATATCGGTGAAATTTTGCATGAACGCGCCCGTGAACTTTATTATGAGGAAAATCGCCATGTGGAATTAGTCCGTATATCCTATACGTATGCTAAATTCGGTAAAACCTGTGAAGTATTCGGCGGACGTACTTATCGTCTTGATAATATTTCAGGTCCGGGAGGAGCAGGTTCTAATGTGAAGCAGGAAGGGATCAATTTCTGGTGGGATTGGGTGAATAAAAACAATAATTTCTACAATAAAGGAGTGAAGCATAAGTGGGCGGAGTACAAGATCAGCGTGCACCATATATTATGGCCTGTTCCTGCAGCAGCTATTAATAGTAATATATTGGGGGTCATCAATCAGAATATCGGTTATCCGGGCGCTGAAAATAATCAGACACCATTGATTGTACCGGCGGAAGGTACCGTGTTAGGGCCTCAATGAATAATAACAAAGGAAGAACGGATTTGTTTGATCCATTCTTCCTTTTTCAAATAAGAGGAAGATATTTTGTTAAATAACAATAATATAAAGAAATATGTAAAGAAAATATTGCGATATGCAGAAAAAATATTTGCTAAAGAAAATCTAAAGCGTTAATTTTGTATTATTCCTTAAAAATAAAACCTTGTCAAAATAAATTAAATACCATGGTTACCAGAAGAAATTTTATAAAGCGAACATTAGCTACGGGAGCAGGTCTTCTTGTTGCTCCGACAATCGTTCCCGCATCGGTATTCGGCCCTAATGCTCCATCTAACCGGATTAATATCGGCGCTATCGGCACCGGACGTATTTCACGCGACCATGATATGCCGGGAGTATGGAAATATGATTATGCACGGATTATAGCGGTCTCGGATGTGGACGCGCACAGGGTGGCTGATGCAAAGAAACTGGTGGAAGAGTATTATAGTAAGAAATCAGGAAAACCATATACCGGTGTAACCACTTATGCTGATTATGAGGATTTGCTGGCAAATAAAGATATAGATGCCGTACTGATCAGTACGCCGGATCACTGGCATGCCAAAAATGCAATTGATGCGGTCCGGGCCGGGAAAGATGTTTATCTGCAAAAACCCACTTCGCTGACTATCGAGGAAGGTCGGAAGATGAGTGATGCCGTGAATGCCTCCGGAAGGATTCTGCAGATCGGAAGTCAGCAACGTTCGATGGAACAATTCCGTGTGGCGTGTGAACTGGTACGTAACGGGCGTATCGGACAATTGCAACGGATAGAAGTACGTTTGCCGGGCGATCCTCCCGGAGGGAACAAAGAAGAAATGTCTGTCCCGAAAAATCTTAATTATGATAAGTGGCTTGGGCAAACGCCTTATGTATATTATACAGTAGACAGGGTACATCCTCAGGAAGGGTATGGTCGTCCGGGATGGTTACGCTGCGAACAATTTGGTGCGGGAATGATTACCGGTTGGGGCGCGCATCATTTTGATATTGCCCATTGGGCAATGGATAAAGAGTATTCCGGTCCGGTAGAGATTTCCGGAAAAGCGGAATTTGCAACAGGAGGGCTTTGGAATGTGCATGGACAATATGAAACGGAAATGCTTTATGATAATGGAGTTGTCGTAACGGGAACGACCGATAGTGAAGAAAAGCCTAACGGCGTCCTGTTTACCGGAACCGGCGGATGGCTATTTGTCAGCCGTGGCTCTTATGCTGCTTCTGCAAACGAACCGATCAGCACTACTTCAAAATCATTGCAGGCTTCTGATCCTAAAATATTATCTCCACTGACAGATAATGATCCTGTTCGCTTATATGTCAGTACGGATCATCATGGTAACTGGCTGGAAAGTATCAGGGACCGCAAATTGAATATTACCCCTGCTGAGGTCGCGCATCGTTCGTGTACGGCGTGTCTGCTGCAGCATATTGCCATGAAATTGAACAGAAAACTGTATTGGGATCCGATACAGGAACGCTTCAAAAATGATGATGAGGCTAATTCCATGATTTCACGCCCTCACAGGCCTCCTTATAATTTTTAAATGTTGTATATATGAAAACCATTTTTATTTCGTTAGTAATGCTGCTTGCAATCAATATAAATATTGCAGGTAAGATCAGGATTACGGTTCAGTCCGGTTCTCATGAGCGGATTGACTGTGTGGTTTCGGCTGATGTTTCTGCTTTGAATCCGAATGAAAAAAGCGCTGTAGAGTTATATGAAGAAATAGGGAAGCAAAAGAAACCGGTTCCCTGCCAACTTGTAACAGAGAAAGTTCAGACACCCCGTTTATACTGGATTCTTGACGGTAAAACAGATGCCGGCGCTGTCCGCACCTTTTTTGCCCGGAAAGTAAAGAAGAAACAGACGGCAGGAGCGCTGATGACTGTGGAAGATAATCAAAAAACGCTCTTGTTAAAAAAAGACGGGAAGAATATTCTGCAGTATAATTATACGCGTGTGGAACCTCCTGCAGGAGTTGATCCGTCTTATGGAAGAAGCGGTTTTATCCATCCGGCCTATTCGCCTGATGGAAATATTCTGACAACAATTCAGCCCAAAGATCATTATCATCACTATGGAATCTGGAATCCGTGGACGAGGATTATGTACGACGGTAAAACGTATGATCTTTGGAATATCGGAGATAAACAGGGAACAGTGAAAGCAAAAAAGATAGAAAATACTTTTGGAGGCGATGTTTTTGCAGGATATAATGCGAGCCTGGATCATTCTATATTTCAACCGGAAGGAGAAAAGGTTATCATGAATGAATTATGGAGAATCAAAGCCTGGAATGTTTCCGATGGTTTTCTTTGGGATTTTGAATCTTATCTTCATCCTTCAACACCATTGCCTGTTCTGTTAAAAGAATACCGTTATGCCGGTTTCGGATACCGGGCAACGGAAGAGTGGACAAAAGAAAACTGTGAAATGTTTACTTCGGAAGGTAAAACCCGTCAGCAGATAGATGGCTCCGTAGCCCGTTGGATATATATCACAGGAGATACGAAAACCGGTCGTTCCGGATTGTTGTTTATGGGGCATCCGGATAATTATAATTCGCCGGAACCTCTTCGTATATGGGATGAAAATGCGAATGGCGGTCGTGGTGACGCTTTTATAAATTTTGCTCCGACAAAGAATAAGGACTGGGAACTTCGGCCGGATGAAGATTACCTGTTACGCTACCGGATTTTGTCATACGAAGGCGGGATGACAAAAGAAAAAGCAGACCGTTTGTGGAATGATTATGCAAACCCTCCGGTTATTATTGTCGATTCAAACGCTTATTAGTGATTAACAGATGAATTTTATGCATAAATCATACAGTATGAAGAGGTTATTTTTAGTGACGGTTTTATTTTTTAGCTGTTGCGGGATTATTGCGCAAAAAGCGACTGTTTCCGCAATAAGGACGGGTAACAGAATCGATGTAACGATCGGCAACAACTTTTTTACGAGCTATCATTTTCAACCGGATGAAAAATATCCGTTTTTTTATCCGGTGAACGGTCCTTTATCAGGAGGTAGCGTTACTTCCATGCGTAATGGTGAATATCCTCATCACAGTTCTTTATTTTTTGCCTGTGACAGGGTGAACGGAGGGAATTACTGGCAGGAGGGTTTGGAGCGTGGACGTATTATTTCGATCGGCGCACGTATTATTGAAGAAAAAGGAGAGCGCGTGGTCATAGAAGATGAATGCATCTGGAAGCGTCCTGACGCCGAGTCTCCTGTGATAGACAGAAGGAAAATTATGATTACTGCGCCTTCCGAAAGCGTTTATCAGATCGATTTTGATATTGAAATGGAAATGTTGACGGATGTAACTATATTAAAAACAAATCATTCGTTGTTCAGCGCACGTATTGATCCGGACCTGACTGTTAAGCAGGGAGGCGTTATGATTAACTCGGAAGGAAAAGAAGGAGAAAAAGCGACGTTTGGAATCGCGTCTCCATGGATCGATTGCTATGGGGTACGTAAGACCGGGACAGAAGGGCTTGTTATCATGCAGCATCCTTCCAATAAATGGTATCCTTCTCCATGGTTTACGCGTGATTACGGCTTTATTTCACCGACTCCGATGTATTGGCCTGAAGACGATAAGGCCACGGAACTGAAGAAAGGAGAGGTTGTTAAACTCCGCTATCGCGTGCTTGTTCATGCCGGCGATACAAAACAGGCCGGAATAGAGAAAGAGTTTGAAAAGTATAAGAATGAGTAAACAAATCAAATGTATGACAATGAAGTACAATTATTTATTAATCACAGGTTTATTGTTATTGTTAAATGTTTCATGTACAATGAAAAAAGAAAAGACTTCTGCGGAAGCGGGTGAAGTCAGGTTGATAACCCTTGATCCGGGACATTTCCATGCGGCTCTGGTGCAAAAAACATCCTATCCCGATGTAAGTAATGATGTTTATGTGTATGCTCCGGGAGGCGCCGATCTGGATGAGCACCTGAAGAGAATAGAAGGATATAATACAAGACCGGACAGTCCGACCGGTTGGAATGAGATTGTATATACGGGATCTGATTTTCTCAGCAGGATGCTGGATGAGAAAAAGGGGAATGTGATGATCACGGCCGGTAACAATGGTAAAAAGACCGGGTACATCAAACAAACCCTTTCGACCGGAATAAATGTATTGGCGGATAAGCCGATGGCGATTAATGTCGGTGATTTTGAGATGCTGAAAGAATGCTTCAGTATTGCGGAACAAAAAGGTCTGTTACTTTATGATATCATGACGGAACGTTTTGAAATAACGACCCTGTTACAGAAAGAATTCTCCATGATTACGGCTGTGTATGGAGAGCAACAGAGCGGTTCTGTTGATGATCCCGGAATCGTAAAGGAAAGTGTTCATCACTTTTTTAAAACAGTATCCGGTAAGCCGCTGATCCGTCCGGCATGGTTCTTTGATGTAAATCAGCAGGGAGAAGGGATTGTCGATGTAACAACGCACCTTGTAGATCTGGTTCAGTGGGAATGTTTTCCGGAGCAGATCATTAATTATCAGCATGACATAGAGTTGCTTGATGCCAACCATTGGACAACGGACATGTCGCTGGAGCAATTTAAGGAAGTAACGGGGTTAGACTCTTATCCGGACTATCTGCAAAAAGATATTAAGGATCAGGTTTTGCATGTATATGCAAACGGAAATATATTTTACAAGATATGCGGAATACATGCGAAAGTGTCCGTTATATGGAATTATACATATCCTGAAGGAGGCGGAGATACTCATTATTCTGTAATGAAGGGTTCTAAATCCCATCTGATAATAGAACAGGGGAAAGAACAGAACTATAAACCGGTTTTGTTCATAAAATGCATGGAGCCGGATGTGGATGCGTATGAAAAAATACTTCAGGCTTCTTTGCCAATCATCACGGATAAATATCCGGGTATTGACCTGAGAAAAGTGGAAAAAGATAGATGGGAGGTCGTGGTGCCGGCTGAATATCACAACGGTCACGAAGCGCATTTCGGACAGGTTACCGAAAATTTTCTGAAATATTTAAAACGAGGGGCTCTGCCTGAATGGGAAGTACCTAATATGATAGCAAAGTATTATGTAACGACACATGCGCTTGAATTGGCGAAAGGCAAGTCCCTAAAATGAAGGGTTTTTCTTGAAGAGAGCGGCTTTCCTTTACGGGAAAAGCCGCTCTTGCTTTTGTATTATTTTGTTTGGTATGCGTATTACGATAATATCCAACGTATGTATGCAAAATCCATACGATGAGGAAGTTTTTCGTTATACGGATATACGCGGAATCCTACTTTAAGATGTCCGAATTCGGAAGTTGTCCGTTTCAGTTCAAAATATAGCTTGGATCCTTCTTCTTTCTTTAGACTGAAAGGTTCCGAAGAAACAAATTCCAGTTTATGACTTTCCGGATTTTCACGGGCATAAACGATATCCACACCAAGCATACTTTTGAGTTCTTTCCGGTTTATTACAATATCTATTGTATAATCATCGCCGACAATTGGCTGGTGTGTTAACTTGTCATAATCAATTGATTCAATCTGGAATGAATCCCAGTGGGCAGCGACCTCTTTTTTCCAGTCTGCAATTTTTTTAGCTTCCGCAAATTTATTTTTTGTCAAAGCTGCCGAACGTATCGCCAGTTTGTTGTAGAACCGGTCAAAATAATCATCCATCATCCGTTTCATTGTATAATCGGGAGCAATCTGCGACATTGAATTTTTGATGTACTGAACCCATTCCGATGAATATCCTTTATCGTTTTTATCAAAGTACAGAGGTATGATTTCATCTTCAAGAAGATGATAAATCGTTGCTGCATCCAATTGATCCTGATATTGTTGGTTTTCATAGGTCCGTTTATCCGTAAGCGCCCAACCTGCTCCTTCGCGGTATCCTTCATACCACCAGCCATCAAGTACGGATAAGTTAAGAACACCGTTCATTTCGGCTTTTTCTCCGGATGTACCCGATGCTTCGAGTGGACGGGTAGGTGTGTTAATCCATACATCAACGCCAGATATCAGGCGGCGTGCAAGACGCATATCGTAATTTTCAAGGAAGATAATTTTACCCAGGAATTCCGGACGACGGGATATCTCAACAATGTGTTTGATTAATCCCTGTCCTCCACCGTCAGCCGGATGCGCTTTTCCGGTAAATACAAATTGTACGGGATGTTTATCATCGTTTACAATTTTAGCCAGACGATCTAAGTCAGTGAACAATAGATGCGCACGTTTGTATGTTGCAAAACGACGTCCGAATCCGAATAACAGTGCATTCGGATTGATACGGTCAAGAATGGTCACAACTTTGGAAGGATCACCCTGGTTTTTCAGCCAGTTTTCCCTATATTGGGTTTTAATGTATTCGATGAGCTTATTTTTAAGCGCCTGGCGTATCTCCCAGATTTGAATGTCCGGTACCTGTTGGATCTTCTCCCATATATCTTTGTTCGACTGGTCGTTGATGAAATTGTCATCAAATTTTTCATAACAGAATTTTTTCCATTCCGTAGCCATCCATGTCGGCATGTGTACGCCGTTTGTAACGTATCCTACATGCAATTCCTTCGGAAAGTATCCTTTCCACATCGGGGCAAACATTTCCTGTGAAACTTTGCCGTGAAGAAGACTTACTCCGTTTGCTTCCTGACAAGTGTTCAATGCGAATGTACTCATGCAGAATTTTTCGTTACTACCGGGATTCGTACGTCCCATATCAATGAATTCCTGCCATGTAATACCCAGTTGCTGCGGAAAATGACCCATATATTTGCCGAACAACGTTTCGTCAAAATAGTCATGACCTGCCGGAACAGGAGTATGCACCGTATATAAAGATGATGTGCGTACAACTTCAAGAGCTTCGTTAAATTCGAGATTGTCATTATTGATATGGTCAACAAGGCGTTGGGCGTTAATCAATGCGGCATGGCCTTCATTACAATGGTAGACCTGTTTTTTTATGCCTAATTTGTTTAGTAATAATATGCCGCCTATCCCGAGCATATATTCCTGCTTCATGCGGTTTTCCCAGTCTCCTCCGTATAGTTGGTGTGTAATGGAACGATCCCATTCACTGTTCTCCGGAATATCCGTATCCATAAGATATAAAGGAATACGTCCCACGCTGACTTTCCAGATGTGAGCATAAACCGTACGATCGTGGAATGGTACTTCAAGTAACATCGGAGAGCCGTCGGATGTTGTTATCTGTGTTAAAGGCAGGGACGTAAAGTCCTGTGGCTCGTAGTTCGCAATTTGTTGACCGTCCATGGACAACGATTGCGTGAAGTAGCCGTATCGGTAAAGGAAGCCGACTGCAGTAAGATCAATGTTACAATCGCTGGCTTCTTTCAGGTAATCGCCGGCAAGGATACCAAGACCTCCGGAATATATTTTTAAAACATTAGTCAAACCATATTCCATACTGAAATATGCGATGGATGGTCTGGTAGAATCAGGCTTAACATCCGTGTATGATCTGAATAGTTCGTGTACGTATTTTATTCTGGCCATGAGTTCTTTATCGCCAAGTATCTCTTTTACCCGTTTGCTTGATAACCTCTGCAACAGTAATACCGGATTACCCTCAGTTGTTTTCCATAATTCAGAATCTATTTCTCCGAACAATTTAGCGCCTTCGTGGTTCCATACCCACCACAGATTTGTGGCGATATCATTTAGTATTTCTAATTGTTTGGGAAGTTTGGAATAAGAGTATACATCTTTCCAGATTTGTTCATTTGAATTAGTTGACGGAATCTTCATATTTTAAAATTTTTCATTATAAATTCGTAATTATGTTATTCTGCAAAGATACAAATAAATATAAATATATGGAATTTATTGTTTATTTCTTCTTTGTGCATTCTTCAAAGCAATGTCGAATGCTGTATAATAGTGAGTGATGAATTTTTTCCATTCGGCCTTTTCTGCCAGGCTAAAACAATTATTACGGACCGTGTTTTCGTTCGCATTCATTAGGTCAAGTATTTGATTATGAATGTTTTTGATAACGTCGAAATAGTTGTTGTCTGTTCGTTTTATGACAGCTGTTCCTTCTTTAATATCGTTTCCGGATATAATTGTTTTGGCCCACATTCCAAAACCGGCAAGATCAGTGGTTATAGTCGGTATTCCGAATGCAACACTTTCCAGAGGCGTATATCCCCATGGTTCATAATATGAGGCGAAAACAGTTGCGTCCATACCAATCAACAGATCATAGTATGAATTGTTGAATATATCGTCATGACAATCCAGATAGCACGGAACAAAAATAATTTTGAGTTTTTCCGATGCCGAGTTGGTAAATCCTGTGCAAAAAATAAAATTCATCACCTTGTCGTCTTCCATATGATGAAGCCAGTGAGTCAGAAACGGAGTTTGCATTGGTCCGGTCGTCTGGATATCATTTTCAATTATGTATTTGAGATCCGCTCTGGCTGCATATACCCATGCCGGAACCATGATGAAAGCGACAGTGTCTCGTTTTAACTTATCCGATTCCCTCAACAAGTTCATCGTGTCAATAAAAACATCGATGCCTTTGTTTCGGTATTCGTAGCGTCCGCTTGTTGCAATGAGAAAAGTATCCGGATTAGCAGGGGATCCTGTTAGTTTTTCAACAACATTCAACAGTTGTTTTCGTGCCTCCTTCCGTTTTTTTGTGTAGGTTTCTCCTTCCGGGACAAAACCATCTTCGAATCCGTTAGGCGTCACAATGTCGGGCGCTTTGTCAAGCAATTGTTTGCATTCGATAGCGGTGATATCACTGACTGTAGTAAAACAATCAACATACATTGCTGTCTGTCTTTCCAATGAATGTTTTGCTTCCACATTCAGTTCTTTTGCCATCTGACTGCCGTTGTATGCGTTCATATGACTATACAGCGGTTTATTGTTGCCTGCAATAGAGCGTCCTATCGTTGTGGCGTGCGTCGTGAACAGTGTTGCTATTGCAGGGACATATTTCTGGATATATAACGCTCCCATACAAAGCATCCATTCGTTAAAAAGCGCTACGACATTTTTATCTTCGAGTTTATAAAAATGATAGAAGCTTTCGATTATCAATCCCACGGAATAGGCAAATATGCATGATTCATCATAATCCCCGTATGCATGGGAGGAGTCAACATGGAACGTTTTCCACATGTCGTAGTAAAGAGCCCCTCTTTTATCAAAAAAGGTTTTATATGATATTAAGATAACAACCGGTTTGCCCGGAACAAGCCAGCGCCCGGTTCTGACATGAAAGTTGTCCGGTAAAGACTTTTTCCAGTCGTCAAAAAGAGACGGATCTTCTTTGAAATCGTCCGGATCATTGTTTAAATCAGGCCCTATGAATATCAGATTATCTCCGGTTTTGTTCTTTAAAGTATGAGCTTTAGTAGACAAAACCGTATAGATCCCGCCGACTTTGTTACAAACTTCCCAACTGCTTTCAAAAATATAATCAGGTTCTATCATTTAGTTTGTTTTATCGCAAATTAAGGGCGCAAAGATAAAGTTTTTTCTTAAAAAAGAATTGGGTTATCAGAATTTAATTATCTTTACACATTCATTTTTTAAAACAAAAATATATGGCAAAACGTAGAGATTTGAAGAAAGCGGTTGATTATCTGTCCGGTGAATTAATGATGGAAACGCTGCTTTGTTCATTGCAGCCAAAAATTGATAAAACAAAACTTGAAGCAATAATGGCTCATATAGGTAGTATGAGCGCTGAATTCAGAGGGCGTATTCAACATCCTGCCGGAAGTGATAATAAGCAACTGGTGAAACAATATTATAAGAAAATACGTCAGGATTTCGATGCGGAAGTGGATAAAATCTATACGGAACTAATGTCGTTGAATCAAGAAAGAAGCGAAAATTGAGTATAAAGCGTTCGCTATGCAGAAGGATTCTGCATTTATTGGGATGGACAATCGGTCCGGAAGGTGATGACGTTCCTAAATGTGTTATATGTGTGGCTCCACATACAAGTAATCTGGATTTTACGTTAGGTAAACTTTTTTATAATGCGATCGGAAGGAAAGCTAAATTTTTGATAAAAAAGGAATGGTTTGTTTTTCCGTTAAATATTATTTTTAAGAGTATGGGGGGAATTCCGATTAACCGCGGTAAATCATCTTCTACTACTGAGCAGTTGGCCGAAGAATTCGAAAAACGTGATATTTTTCATCTCGCCATAACTCCCGAAGGAACGCGGAAGAAAACAACGGAATGGAAAAAAGGATTTTATTATATTGCATTGAAAGCCGGAGTACCAATACAGGTTGCCTATATTGATTATGGAAAAAAAGAAGTTGGTATTAAAGCTACATTTTATCCTACGGGAGATGCCGATGAGGATATATTGGTCATACGCTCAATGTATAAAGGAATCAGAGGATATCATGAACAGAATTTTGTCGAATTAAAATAACTTTAAAGTATTTGCTATGAAACGAGCATGACAATGTATCGCCAAAGGCGATGAACAAAAAAGCGAGTTCTATATTACCTTCATGTTAAAAATTAAATTTTGTATATATGAAAGATATAAGTTTGTTGCGTGTCAGTATGGTTCAATCCCATATTATCTGGGAGGACATTGAGGAAAATATCTGCTACTATGGTGAGTTATTGCGTCGTCTGAAAGGTAAAACAGACCTGGCCGTATTACCGGAATTATTTACGACAGGCTTGTCTTTGCGCCCGAAAGACCTTGCCGAATCGAATGACGGAAAGACGATGGTTGCGATGAAAAAATATGCAAAAGAGTATGATCTTGCTATTACCGGAAGTTTTATGGCATCCGATGGCGGCAAATATTTTAATCGCGCATTTTTTATAACACCGGCCGGACAGACATTCTATTATGATAAAAGGCACTTGTTCAGTATGGCCGGCGAAGACAAATGTTTTTCTCCCGGAACGAAACGCCTTATTGTTGATTATCGCGGATGGAAAATTTGTCTGATGGTTTGTTATGATTTACGTTTTCCCGTTTGGAGCCGTAATGTTGATAACGAGTATGATCTGCTTATATATGTCGCCAATTGGGCCGAGTCTCGTAAAAAAGTCTGGAAAACATTATTGCAGGCGCGTGCGATCGAAAATATGTGTTTTGTTTGTGGTGTGAACCGTATTGGGGTCGATGCACGTGAATTCAAATATCACGGAGATTCTCTGATTTTCTCTCCTAAAGGAAAAAAACTCTTCGGGGCAAAAGAAAAAGAAGAACTGATCGTTACCGGAACTCTTAAGCATGAAGATGTAGAAAAGCTTCGCGCCAAATTCCCGGTATGGATGGACGCAGATAAATTTGAAATAAAATAAAACAATATATCTAATACCTATGACTAAATATTCTGTGAAGGTAATATCTTTACTCTTCGTGTTTTTCTTTTGTACGCCGGCAGGTGCGCAGTCTGTTTTTGATACGTACTTTAACGGCAAACGTTTACGCATCGATTTTGCATTGAGCGGAAACGATAAATTCCAGTCTGCTGCTCTGATGCAGTTACAGGAAGAACCGGTATGGTGCGGACCCCGTGAAAATCTGAGGAGTCCGTTTGATTACGGAGGATATACATTGGATGCTTATGATAAAACAAGTAAGACACTGATTTATTCGCATGGTTTTAACACCTTGTTCGAAGAATGGCGTACGACGGAACAGGCTAAAACGGAGGTGCAGTCCTGGACAAACAGCGTTGCCATGCCTTTTCCTCATAATCCGGTAACCGTTGTTTTACTCGGACGTAACCGTTCAACCAATATGAAAGATACGCTCATGGTTCTGGATATTGATCCTGCAAGTATTTTTATCGATAGAGGCAAACTGCACGATAATCCGGTTGTCGATATTCAATTGAAAGGTGATCCTTCCGGGAAAGTGGATCTTGTTTTTCTTGCAGAAGGATATACCGCATCCGAGAAAGATAAATTTTTTGCCGATGCCGGGCGGTTTACGGAATCATTGTTTACGACGCCTCCATATAATCAGTGTCGTGAAGATTTTAATGTAAGAGCGGTTTTTCTTGAGTCCGAAGATTCGGGTACGGATTTTTCAGGTAAAGGCATTTTTCTTAATACCGCTTTGAACGCAGGTTTTTATACATTCGGTACGGATCGTTATCTGACGACTCCCGATATGAAGTCTATTCGTGATGCAGTCTGGAATGTACCGTGTGACGCGATTTTTGTTCTTGTTAATTCCGAAGTTTACGGTGGTGGCGGAATGTATAATTTTTATGCCATAGGCACTGCGGATAATGAAAGAACCGTACAGGTTTTTGTTCATGAATTCGGACACAGTTTTGGAGGTCTTGCCGACGAATACTTTTCTTCCGAAACCGCATACGAAGAATTCTATAATCTCAAATTCGAACCATGGGAACCCAATATAACAACATTAATCGATTTTAACAGCAAATGGAAAGACATGTTGCCCTCCGGAACACCGGTTCCGACACCGCTGGAAGCTCCGTATGCCGACAAATTAGGCGTATTTGAGGGAGGAGGATACTTGTCCAAAGGCATATACCGCCCGATGGATCATTGTATGATGCGTGATATGCATCCTTTCTGTCCGGTTTGCAGCAAAGCTATTTTACGAATGGTTGATTTCTGGTCGGACCGTAAGGTTCAGTAAATATTCTTTCCTGATTCGTTTAAAAATTGGGAATTAAAATAGTGAAGGGTTATTGATAAAACAAGTCCGGCTGGTGTCTGACGATGAATGATGTGTGTCATTTTCCTTTTATAAATTGGTGGAAGTTCTAATAGTTGGTATATTTGTTAACCGGAAATTGAGATATGCATGAGTAAGTCAGGAGTAAATATGAGTTTTGAACAGATTTATCTTCGTTATTATACGAAGATGAAGCGTTTTGCGCAGGAATATGTTTTATCCGAAGCTGATGCCGAAAATATCCTTCAGGACGTTTTTGCGGATTTCTGGGAAAAACGCGAACTTTTACAAACCCATATTAATGTGATTGCTTATCTTTTTACAGCAATCCGGAATCAATGCGTTGATTACTTGCGTCGTAAAACAAAGGAACAAGAAGCGATCGATTATTTAAAAGAGGAATATAATTTGACGATGAAAATCAACCTGGATTCGTTAATCGCTTTGGACGAACATTTCTTTTATCGGGAAGATGTCGAAAATATAATTCGTAAAGCGATTGATGCTTTACCCGAGAAATGCCGCCGGATATTTGTTATGAATAAAATCGAGGGAAAAAAGCAAAAAGACATAGCCACAGAATTGAATATCTCAGTTAATACAATAGAAACCCAAATGGGGATCACCTACAAAAAATTGAAAGAAGAACTCAAAAATCTTTACCCTCTTTTTCTTTTTTTACTCAATCTATGAAAAAAATCAAAATTCTTTTGGCGGATTTTTCTGTCTCATTCGATATATAATATAAACATGTTCTGTCTGTTGCTGAATATGTTAATTTGAAATATTAATTGAAGATAGATAAGTAATATTGGAAAAACTGATACACAGCTATTTGCGGGGATTGATGAATGAAGAAGAAAGGCTTCTCTTCCTGAAAGAAGTCAACTCGGATGCTTCATTGAAAAAACAATTCATAGAAATGAAGAACATTTACGCATTCTCTTCTCTCTCGGAAGAACCGGATTGTGTAGAAAGGAATCAGGCAAGTTATCACTCTTTTATGGCGAATAAACGAAAAATACGTTTATTCCGATCTATATTGCATGTTTTTAAATATTCAGCCGCCATCCTTGTCGGTATGGTTGCCACTTATGCGGTTACGCTTTATACGACGAAGCCCGAAGTGGTTCTTGTTGCTATGCAAAGTATACATGTTCCGGCCGGACAAAGGCTTCAATTTACATTGCAGGATGGAACGACCGTGTGGCTGAATGCACGTACAACGCTTACTTTTCCCAATCAATTCGATGAAAAGGAACGTCGGGTAATGGTTGAAGGAGAAGCGCTTTTTGATGTTGCTAAAGATGCCGGACGGCCTTTTATCGTATCTTCGAAAGGGGTTGATATGGAAGTTTTGGGGACTAAATTCAATGTGTACGGATATTCTGAAGTCGGTTATTTATGTGTCGGTTTGTTATCCGGCAGCCTGAATGTATATAGGGAAGATCGAAAAACGGAAGGGGCTAATCTGCAACCTAATCAGCAGGCGATGGTCGGAGATGGCTATTTTACGGTTGAACCGGTTCCTGACCCGGAGCATTTTTTATGGACGGAAGGTGTTTACAGTTTTAAAAATGAGTCCCTAATCAGTATTCTTCGAAAGCTTGAATTATATTTTGATATAAAGATTGTGGTGGAAGATCCGGATATCTATACCTGGGAATATACCGGGAAATTCCGGCAACGTGACGGTATAGACGGTATTTTACATATTATTCAGAAGATCCATCAATTTACAATTGAAAAAGATGATGACACAAATACGATTATATTGAGATAACCATACATGTTTAACCTTATAAATTGATAAAAATGCCTATGAAATAAATAAAGAAATGAAAAAGAAACGACAGATGCTGTAACACCTGCCGTTGGGAAAAGTAAACACAAGTCATAAATATATTAGTATTCACTTAACATTGACAAAGATATGAAAATAAACACATTGCTTTGTTTTTCCATGGTGAAAAACGAGCATTTTAACCATTTTTTTAGAACTATGAAAATAGGTACGATTCTTTTGTTTGTCTGTGTATTTCAACTTTTGGCTACACAGACGGATGCCCAGAATGCTACGATGCGTATTAATGCAAAGGTCATATCCATTGGACAATTACTGGAAGAGATAGAGCAGCAAACAGACTATTTGATCGTATACCGCAACCGCGAAGTAAACACAAACCACAAGGTGCGTATTACATCGAGATCGGCGCAGGTAAAAGATTATTTGAATAACGCGTTTGCCGATACGGATATTGATTATCAGTTTGAAAATAACTACATCGTTTTGGCGAGGAAAAATGAGCAAAGTGCGGTTAGCGCTGTCATAAGTCAGCAAAGCGGTAAAAAGATTACCGGAACAGTCTTGGATGATATGGGCGACCCGGTAGTCGGCGCCAATGTGGTGGAGCAAGGAACGACTAACGGGATAATTACTGATTTTGAGGGAAAGTTCACGTTGAACGTGGCTGAGGACGCGGTATTGGTCGTTAGCTATATCGGCTACAAGCAACAAGCGGTATACGTAGCGGGAAAAACAACACTTGAAATTCGATTGGCTGAAGATACGCAGGCGCTGGAAGAAGTTGTCGTAGTAGGTTATGGTACGCAAAAGAAAGTGAATCTGACCGGCGCTGTGTCGCAAGTTGACAGCAAAGTGTTCGAAAATCGTCCTGTAACATCCACAGCAAACGCGTTGCAGGGGACAATCGCCGGCGTGCAGATAACGCCTGGTAGCGGCGCTCCCAATACGGATCTGGAAATCAACGTTCGTGGTACGACTTCGATCAACGGCGGCAGTCCGCTGGTGCTTATTGATGGTGTGGAGGGTAATCTCAGGTTGCTCAATCCTGCCGATATTGAGAGTGTGAGCATACTTAAAGATGCTGCGGCTGCGGCGGTTTATGGTGTGCGCGCCGCGTTCGGTGTGGTACTCATCACCACCAAGCGCGGACATGCCGGAAGATTGACGGTGAACTATACGGGCAATGTAGGTTGGGCAAAAGCCACCTATATGCCGGAATTCGTGGATAATTCTTATGATCATGCGCTTTTTGTAAACCAGGCTTTGACGAACAACAATGCTGCGCCGCTTTACAACGCGCAACGTATGGATGGCATCAAAGCAAAGTACGAAGATCCTTCATTGCCGGATTATATGTTCGTCGGCAAGCAGTATTATCAAGTGGGTTATCACAATTGGGTGGATGAGTTGATACGTAAATCAACACTCCATCATACACATAATTTCAACATATCGGGCGGCAGTGATAAAACCACTTTCTATGCCTCCGTGTCATATCACAATCAGGAAGGATATTTGAAGATAAATCCGCCAATCTACAATCGTTACAACACCCGTCTGAGTGTGGACAACAATAGTTATGATTGGCTGAAACTGGGCTTTACGGTAGCCTATAACAATTCGAATTACAACTCTCCGACCACATATCAGAACGAATTCTGGCGAGGCCTGATATTTAGTAGTCCGCTCAACGGCGGACAGTGGGAAGGGGATCCCGCGTATCCCGAATACGATCAGTTCATTGGGTATTATTTCCAGGACCAGAACCAGGTTCCCGTGTTGCGTGATGGCGGCCGCACTATACAGGATAACCATGAGATCGTGCTGAGCCCGTCAATAACAATTACACCTGTCAAGGGATGGAATATTCACGCAAACTATAATCACCGCCGTAATTTTAATAAGGATACCTACGATCGTAAACGGATTGATAATCTGATTAATAATACGGCTAACGGAATAGTCGCCCATGCCGATCCGGGGAATGCCACCCAGTCGCAGGACTATTATCAGATAAACCAGAGTCAAGTGGCCTATTATTCATTCAACGCCTATACGGATTATCTGGTAAGCATTAACAAGCATAATATTAAGGCCATGTTGGGATTCAATCAGGAGTTGACGCGATATGACTACCAGTCGGCGCAACGTAAATGGATGATAAATCCGGATACACCGTCGCTAAGTTTGGGTACGGGCGATCAATCAGTAGGGCAAAATGCTTATGAAGTTGCTCTGCGCGGCGCTTTCGGACGTATCAACTACGATTACGAAGGCCGGTATCTGTTGGAGATCGTAGGCCGGTATGACGGTACTTCACGTTTTCCTAAGGACAGGCGTTTCGTGTTTATGCCGTCGGCATCGTTGGGCTGGCGCCTGAGCGAGGAGAGTTTTATGAATTTTGTTAAACCTCTTTTCGACAATATCAAGATCCGTGCCAGCTATGGAACTTTGGGTAATCAGATGTTGGGCGGACTGGGGCTTTCCGGCAATATGAACTATTATCCCTATATCGCCGCACTGAGCAACGGCACATCGGCCGGCTGGCTGTTCGACAACGATAACATGCAGAAGACCATTAATCCTCCGTCGCAGTTGCCGATCAGTTCTCTCACGTGGGAAAAGGTGAAGACTGCAAACCTCGGTCTCGATCTTGATCTGTTGAACAACCGTCTCGGAGTTGGGGTTGATGTCTATTCGCGTAAGACTTCCGATATGTTAATGAGTTTGAGCCTGCCCGAAGTGTTGGGCGCTACCGCGCCCAAGATGAATTCGGGCGAACTGACCACCCGCGGATGGGAACTCTCCATGAAGTGGCGCGACCACATTGGCGATTTTTCATACAGTGTAGGCTTCAATTTGCTTGACTACCAAGCCGAGATTACTGAATGGGAAAGTGGTACAGGCTCCATTTCAGATTATTATGTGGGTAGGAAGATCGGTGAGATCTGGGGTTTCGAAACCGAAGGCTTCATTACAGCCGACGATTTTGTAGACGGGAATACGAATAACGCGCTTAAGATCCCGCAGTCGATCATCGCTTCGAATTGGAAGCCCGGGGACGTCAAATACAGGGATCGCAACAATAACGGCGCTCTTGATATAGGCGCCAACACGCCCGAGGATTCGGGTGATCGCTACATAATCGGTAACAGCACGCCGCGTTATCAATATGGTATCACCGGTGATGTGCAGTGGAAAGGCGTTTTTCTGAACTTTTTCCTGCAAGGCGTCGGTAAGAAGGATTTCTGGAACGGTACGGAAGAGTTCTTCCCAATGGGTACGCAGTATTACAACACTCAGAAGCATTGGGTCGAGAATAGTTGGACTCCCGAAAATACCGACGCCTATTTCCCCCTGACGCGAGCCCGCAGTACTCAGAACCGGAATACACAGACAAAATATTTGCAGGATGGCTCGTATCTGCGTCTGAAAAATATCACCATCGGTTACGATCTGCCCCTGAGATTTGCATCCAAACTGGCTTTGAGTAAGGCGCAGCTATATGTGAGCGGCGAGAACCTTTACGAAATCTCACATCTTGTAGGCCCTTACGATCCGGAATCTGTCTATGGCGGCAACACAAGCGGTACGGGTAGTTTTAGCTATCCGTTCGAACGAACGTTCTCGGTAGGACTTAACTTAACATTTTAAAAACTATTGACAATGAAAAAAAATAGATCATATACATTTATACATGTATGGTTGTCGGCGGTTATGCTGATGAGTGCGTTGGCCTGCAATGATGGTTTTATGGACAGGGATCCCGTCACAGACCTTAGCAATGTGAGTTACTGGTCATCCGAAAATGACCTCAAGATCTACAACAACGGCACTTACAATGCAGCGGTCGGATTGAGGTTTTTTATTGGCAACGAGAGTAGCGCCTCGGGTTCGAAATATCTGAGTTTTATGGGTATGGAAGCTGTGTCGGACAATTTTGCCAGTACCGACGCGAACATGCAGGTGTGGGCGAATATCTCCGCTGGTCTGCACGTCGTGCCGGCGGGCGCCACTACCACTACCGGCCTGAGTTGGAGTTGGTCATTCCTGTACCGCCTCAATTTCTTCCTTGATAACTACGAAAAGGTAACGGGCATACCCACAGCGACCCGCGATATGTATGCCGGCGAGACTTTCTTCTGGCGTGCGTGGTTCTACTTCGATAAGATCCAGGAGTACGGCGATGTGCCTCTCATTCTGAAATCACTCACCGAAACATCGCCCGAACTTTACGCAAAGCAGAATCCGCGTAGCGAGGTTGCCGATGCTGTCCTGGCCGACATCGACAAGGCTGTCGAATACCTTCCTGAGGAATGGCCCGCGGCCAGCCCTGACCGCGTGAATAAATACACTGCCTTGACATTGAAAGCTCGCTATTGTCTCTACGAAGGCACATGGCGCAAGTATCACGGACTGACCGACTACCAGCGTTTCTTAGAAGCTGCTGCCGCTGCCGCCGATGAGGTGATAAAATCGGAAAAGTATCAACTATACAACACCGGCAAGCCCGGTGAGGATTACCGGACGCTGTTCACCACTCTTGATCTGCACGGCAATCCGGAAGTCATTCTGGCCAAATATTACGCTACGGGGAAATATGCCCACAGTGTAACCGCCAACCTTGTCAGCGAGTTTATGGTCGGCGTCACCAAAGATCTGGTGGACGACTATCTGTGCAAAGAGCCGGATGGTACGGCCAAGCCTATAGGTTTGAGCGCGGTTTATAACGATGATGTTATCGAAAATGTTTTCGATAACCGTGACCCGCGCCTGTCTCAAACCGTACTCGATCCTCGTCAGGAAAAGGACATATTCGGTACAGAGCCTGTCAATACGAAAGGTTATCCGCGCTTGAATTACATGTCGGGAAGTTCGTACGTATCGCTCACGGGGTACAATTACATCAAGAACTTTGACCCCCTGAAGCCGTACGGATCGAATAGTGAGGAGATCGACTTTCCCATTCTGCGCTATGCCGAGGTGTTACTTGTGTATGCCGAAGCCAAAGCCGAATTAGGTACCATCACACAGAGCGATCTCGACCGTAGTATCAATCTGCTTCGCAATCGTGCGGGTATGCCGGGTCTCGACCTGAATCCGGTAATGGATCCTAAATATGCAGGCGAGGGCATTTCTTCGTTGCTGGTTGAGATTCGTCGCGAGCGCCGTGTGGAGCTTTCGTTCGAGAACAGCCGCTATCACGACCTGATGAGGTGGAAGAAAGGTGTATATCTTACTAAACCTGTTCTGGGTATGCGTCT
>JAITVS010000168.1 GCA_031285685.1 Tannerella sp. | reverse complement strand
ACTTAAAAAGGAGTTACTGAAATTGAAAAAGCACTATGAGGATGAGGATAATAAATATCCGGAAATGAAGAAAACTGTAGAGACTTATTATTGGTAATAATAGATCAGTATGCTTCTCGTGTAAACAATGGAACAGGCTTGGTCATAAAAGGGGCGGCCAGTTGAAGGCCGTCCCTTTTGTGGTTATTATATGTCACATATCATTCTGCCATCAGGTTGAGTTCTGCGATTCCGACCTTTCCCGGATTGGTGGTAGACAGTATTTCCAGTTTGATGTATTTGGCCGCATGAAAGAAGAGTAGGTCTATATTCTGGGCAACCGGACTGTCTGTAAATTTATCTTTAACGAGCGGGATTTCCCAGTTGTTACCGTCATTGCTGATAAACAGTTGATAGTCTATGATTCGTCCGGATTGGGTATCGGATGCGGGATAATAGATGATGCCTCCGACACCTTCTGTTTTATTCAGTTCTATAATGATAGCTGTTTCTTTGTTTTTCGAAAGAATCTTTCCGTTCCATTCCGTTTGTTTTTTATTATCTACCAATGTTTGCCAGGAAGTTTCACTTTTTATGTTTTCAAAACGAATGTTCTTAATCAATTTATTATCTCCGGTTATTTTGCCGTCTGAGAGTAATGCCTGAATCTGTTCGCCATTAATTTCATCTTTCGGTTTGAAATCATTGCTATTCATGTAATTGAGAAGGGAATGTTTGAATTGACGGGCTACGATGCGCGTTTCCATATTATTTGTGAGGTCCATGGAAGTAACGATGATGCGACCTTTCCCCATTTTTGCCTCAGCTAAAACTCCAACTTTCCGGTTGGTTCTCCAGCCGTCTACTAATTGGATCAGCGGACGAAATGATTTATTCCATGCATTCTGCATTTCGAATTCATCAAATATTAGAGGATATGCATTGTTCAATAATTCATACCAATGCCAGTTTGTATGTTGTTCTGTCGGAAAATAGTTGAACAACAGATGTTCCGGATTGCAGAGAATCCCCATGGTTTGTGAGTTACCCAGTTTGTCAAATTGTGTCCAATAGATCGGTAGAAAGGAGGGAGGCAGATCACCTTTTATTTGTGTTTTGTTTAATTGGAGAACCAATGATTCTCCTGCTTTTACCCGTTTCTCCGTATCCGGATTCCAGGAGGTGACAATCTGGATATTTTGAGGATTTTCCGTATTTACTGTTTCCGGGTAGACCCATATATCCCATTGGTTCTGAACATCATTATCCGTTTCAATAGCTTTCAATGTTAATTTACACGGGGCAGGAATATTTTCCAGTTGTAGAGAGACATTTCCTATTTCAACGGCATCTCCCCGTTTGATTAACTCCGGAGAAAATGTTTTTTCAAAATAAACTTTCCCCTGTTCGTCGGTTAAAGTGCAACGGATAGAGCGATTGGACAGATCGTTTTCACTCCAGTTGGAATACAACATATTGGCTTTGAATTCTTCATTCGTTGTCCATGTAAATTTGGAGAATTTAGCCAATAAGACCTTCTGTGAACAGAAACGTCTGAATTCTTCGGGGGTAATATAGCCTTTGCTATCATAGAAATAATCTAACACTCCGGCGAGTCCGGCTCCTTGTCCGGGAAAATCTTCCAGTTGCAATATTTCATAGCCGGGATGGTGTGGCATACGTAAGTAGGTTTCTAATTCATGTTTATAAAATAATGTTTGTAATTTACCGGAAACGTTTACGAAATCCGGCCATTGTTCCAACATACCGCGTTCTTTCAGTTGCGAACGGGCAATATCGATATATCCGGCAAATTGCGTACCTGTAAATTTGGTCATCTGATCCAGTGCCGGATAAGAAGAATGTTGTCCCGCTTCATGTGTAATAAGGGGAACCGGATATTTTACCGGATTGTCGAAAACAAAGTCTGTTGATGGTTTATTCCGGTAAAAGAATGAATATTCCGGACGCGGCGGCCAACCGATATTGGAACGTACCTCTTTTGTCACGGTAAATTCCATAGAGGGAGTCATCGATGGTACGGAATTAGCTAAGCTTGTATATAATCTGCGGTTATCTTTTTTCCATTCTTCCAGTAATGCGTTTGTGATTGCATGTTCCGCCGCCATTTCATTGCCTATTCCCATCATGGTAAAAGATGCATGGTTACCATAGTATTTCAGGGATAAATGGCCTTCCTGCATAAGAAAATCCTTTTGTTTGGTTGTATTTATTCTTGTCCAGGCATCGGTCTCCGTATATAAATAGATTCCTAATTCATCTGCAGCCTGAAAAGCAGCTTCAGGTGGAGTCCATGAATGGAAACGGACGTGGTTGAGCCCATAATACTTGTACAATGTCAGAATTCTTTTCCAGGTTAAATAATCCATTGAAGCATAACCTGTCATCGGAAATGAGCCGCACATCAGGTTTCCCCGTAAGTAGATTTCCCGTCCGTTTAACAGGAAGCGGTTGTCTTTTGTTTTTATTTCCCTTACACCGAATGTGTTTGAGTAATGTTGTTCATATCTGTCGGTTTTTAATAAGGTTTCCAATTTGTATAAGTTAGGGTGATATTCGTCCCATAATAAAACCTGATCTGTTAAATTGACCGTGTAAGAAAATTTGTGTAAACCGGGATCTACGACCACCTCAAACGGTGGAGGAGTTATTTTGTGTTTTATATCGGTATTATAACTGTTGATATTCCAGGACAAAGTTGTCCGGATAGGTTTGTTTGTCAGATTTTTGAGCTCAAAGATCAATTCGGCTTCGTTTGCTTTTATATCCGGATAAATTTGCATGTCTTCCAGATGTAAAGCTTCGTTTGCAATCAGAGACATTTCACCGGTAATGCCGTTCCAGGCGGTCATCGTCTGGTCTCCCCAGGAATGAGCGTTAGCGCCGACGTTTATTATTTCGCTATTATCGATACGTAATGTGATGGTATGATTTTTCCCCGGTTGAACAAATTCTGATATGTTATATATATGAGGCGCTAATAATGAATTGCAACTGTCTACCAATTGATTATCAATCCATAGTGTAGACTGCCAGTGTACTCGTTCGAAGCTTAACAAGATTTCCCGGTCCTTAAAATTTTCGGGTATAAAAATTTCTTTTTTATACCAGGCTGCACCGACATAATGCTTTTGGGGTTGAAAATTATTGGGATAACGTAAGTTCTCCTTTTTACGGAAATATTCATACATAGGATGAATAAACCATGAACCGCTACGATGTACTACCCCGGTTACCCATGGGGTTTCCGCCGTTATGTCATTACCATATCCCTGGTTCTGCAAAGCGCCGGGTAAATTGATCGATTCACCGAATGAATGGTTGTACCATTCCTCTTTTACTCCGGCGTTCAGTGAGTCGAGTTTAAAATCCCACCTTCCACTGAGGTCATTTTTAAAATTTTCCGCAAATAATAACTGGGGAAGGTAAATAAGAAGTGTAATTAATAAGAATCGCATGTGATTTTTTGTTTAATGGTTCAACAATAGACAAAACGCATCTCTCTCCATATATCAAAGATACGTTTTGTCAGATTAATCAGTTATTCCCAACCCGGATTTTGTTTTAACTGCGGGTTCAGGGCCAGATCGTTCAGTGGCAACGGATAAAGATAGTAATAATCTTTCCAACCATAACCTTCTTTTACCGGATCTCCGAAAAACTCAATGTATCCTTCGTTTCCACCTCCTATGAATTTAAGTTTACATTGACTTTCATTACTAATAACTCCATCTTCTACCAATTGTTCGGCGCTATACCACCGACCGAGTTTTTGCTTATTTACGTATTCTCCTTTTTTCCAACGGCGTAAATCATTGAACCGGAAACCGTCTGCCATCATCTCCACCCTTCTTTCCCTGCGTATTTCCCAAAGAACCGGATCAATCGAAGACTCGCGTTTGGGATCGAAAGAGGCTGTTATATCTGGCAGAAGCATAGGAGCCACACCTGCACGTTCACGTAGTTTATTGATTGTCTTGTCTGCAACATCCTGATCAAATGCCCCTAATTCCCATGTTGCTTCTGCATAATTTAACATGACTTCTCCCATCCGGAAAAGGGGAGCATCGCTGGAATTCGCCGTTAGCGGATAGGGATCATGGGTGTTCATGTGTTTGTATATCCAGTATCCGCCTTCCGTAGCCATAAAACCGAATCCTCCATTATGTTTTACGAAATGAGGACAAAATTTTAAAACGGCTCCGCCGGATTGTTTTATCGGCAACGTTTTGTATCCTTCTCCGGAAATTGCTTCTAAAACAGAAAAATACTCTTGGTCGGCAGGATTGTCTGTATGCCACTATTCCATGGCAAATGCGACAGGCGGAGTCGATACTTTATAAGGAAGGCAAACCGTATATAACAGGCGTTTATCCCGGTTACGAAATTCTGTATACGGACTCTTTTCTCCTTCGAAGACGGTACTTGTCTGAATTGTTTTTCCGTCGGTACATAAATAGCTGTCTACGGCGTCTTTGCAGAATTCATAATTTGTCTGGCGAACCATGTGGGTCGTTAATTGAAGTTCATATTGCCGGAATAAAAGTATTCCGTCTTTTCCGCTTAAGTCTGCAGAATTAAAAACCTCGTCATAGTTGGAATGAAGTTTAGGATACTTATTGACTAATTCTTCCGAAACCCGCTTGCATTCTTTCAGATATGTCTCAGCATCATTCAACCCGTGATATTTGCGCCAGGTTCCCTCAAAGAGACAGAAACGTGACATCAGCGCTTTGACAACATCCGGAGTAATTGTATTGGCTCCGTCCCCTTCCGGTTTAATATGTTCTTCCGCATATTTCAAATTTTCCAATATGTTCTTTGCGACAAGATCGCGGCTGTCGCGAGGAGCATACAACTCCGGAGATGAGTTGTCCAATACATGTTCTACCCAGACTACATCTCCAAAAAGGGATAAGAGATCAAAGTATTGAAATGAACGGAAAAAATATCCGACTCCCCGCCAGTGATTTTGTTCTTCTTCCGTTAATTGGGAATTTTCTATATTGTCAAGCATTAAATTGACGCGGCGAATATAGGTATAGTCCCAGCCACCTCCGCTGGTAGGGACTTTTACTTTTTGCCAGGCCCATTGAGAGGTTGAATTTATATTACTAATGAACATATTGTCCGCATCATTTTCAGGCGCATACAGGGATGCCGGAGTATATCCCCCCAACTGCTCATAAAGCCCCCAGGAATAAGTTTTAAAATTGTCGTAAGTAACAAATGCTGTTTTTTCCGTCTGTTTATCCAACGGATATTTTTCCAGATAGTCATTATTTAAACATCCGGTCAACATTAGGGAGCTACATAGGATTGCATATATTTTATTTTTCATATCTCGTATTGATTTTAAAGTGTTATATTAATTCCAAACGATATTTTTCTCATATTCGGATAAGCCCATCCACGTCCCATAGGATCTGTTTCCGGATCTATTCCTTTAGGCGTATTGTAATGCGTCCACAAATCTTCTCCGCTAAAAAATACGTTTACGCGATCAACACTATATTTCTTATACCAATTTACCGGTAATGTATACGATAATGTTACATTTTTAAGACGGATATAAGCTCCATTCAATATATATTTTGTCTGTATATTCCTGTTAGCCCCGGTATTCCCTGTTGCCCGTTCGTATAACCGGGGATAAAAAGCGTTTGTATTTTCCGGAGTCCAATAATCCAATTGATGTTTATACATCGTGGAAAATTCCGAAAAATAGGGGAATGTCAGATCATCACTTCGCCATAAATCACGTTTACCGACTCCCTGCATAAACAATGAGAGATCAAAACCTTTGTAGCTGGCTCCTGCTGTAATACCATACTGAAAGCGTTTTGAATTATTACCTATTATTTTCATATCCCCCGGATCATTTGTCGTATTCTTCCCTTTATTGATAATCCCATCGTCGTTCTGATCTACGTATAGTATATCTCCGGGCTTTGGAGTAACAGCTTCTACAACAGGAATCCCCGGTTTAACTTTTCCGTTTTCGTCAAAATCATTTACTGTGTAAAAGCGGTCCGTTTCATAGCCCCAGATTTCACCAATCTCTTTTCCTGCATAATGTGAAGAAAGCAATCCGACCTCATTATCGAATTTAGTAATCTTGGTGCGTGAATCATACAGATTAAATCCGATCCGGTATCCCACATTTTCTATTTTATCCTGCCAGTTAACCGAAAGTTCCCAACCCTTGGTTTGAAGATCAGCAACATTCTCTTCCGGAGCATCTGCACCTACAACAGAAGGAAGTTCCATTCCCGGTGCTAACATATCCAATGTATTTCTTATATAATAATTGAATGTAGCGTCCAGTTTTTGTTTGAATAATCCCAAATCAAGTCCGTAGTTGTATGTCCTTACTGTTTCCCATGTGAAATTGTTGCTGACCAATGCCGGGGGCTTTAATGAAGTGATTTTTGAATTACCTACCAACCAGGAGGATAAGTAAGCGTCCATCCCGGGAACAAATGCATACGGACTAATCGACTGGTTTCCGATTTCTCCTATAGAATAACGCAATTTCAAATTAGACAGGTATTTTTTAGACCATTCCATAAAAGATTCTTCCGAAATTCTCCAACCTAATGACATTGACGGGAAAAATCCGAACCGCGAATCTTTAGGGAATTTGGACGAACCGTCGTATCGACCGTTTGTTTCGAACAGGTATTTGCCTGCATAAGAATAATTCAGGCGGTAAAACAGGCTTCGTGTCGCATATTGAATATAGCTGTCACTAACGCCTTTTTCTCCTGTTCCCTGACTGATAGAAGGTAGTTCTCCATTGATCATGTCTAACCGGCTCATTACGGTTTGTTCATAATCATCGTCTTCCTGATTATATCCGCCCATCACTGAAACGGAGTGGTTTTCAAAATCTTTCGTATAATTGGCAAAAAGGTTCAATGCATGATTAATCGTGTTGTTTTGGGTGATTTCGTATTTTGAATTCTGATAACTTTGCATGACAACTCCTACTGCGTCGGCATAATAAACGATTTTGTTATAAAGATTTCTATTGAATCCTTCTCTGGTGAATGCATATTCTCCGGTTACTGTAAGTCCGGGCAAAGGGTTAAGGATGAAACGGCCCAGAGTCCTTAAATTATATTGTTTTCTTTTTACCGGATCTAACTGAAGAAGTGCACTTCTGGATGTTTCCGGCATGTAGTAAACACCATTTATAGTCTGCCCTTCTATCGGAAAATAGGAGGGGCTGACTATTGCTCTGGCCCATATTCCCCCACGTATGCCATCTGAAACCCAGGTGTTTTTTGTATCTGCATATTTTATATCCGCCTGAATCGTTAACCATTTCGTAATTTCACTCGACACAAATGCGGATAAGTTGTATCTTCTGTATGAGTCTTTATTCGTGTAAAGAATTCCATCTTCGTCTAATATACCAAAAGACAAGCGGTAATTGGTTTTTTCCGTTGAGCCGGACATGGATAAATTGTGTTTTTGTTGAAATCCGAATTTATCTGTCATATCGTCAATTTGATCATGCTCCTGAAGATAATATTTTGTTCCCAATTCATCAATATAGTATCCTTCCGGGTAGGCCGAAGGATTTTGTTTATATTTTTCAAGAAGTACGAGCCATTTCTCTACATCTGCTCCCATCGTTGGATCGCTCGTTTGTCCCGCATCCTGATAACCTTTGACCAGATCGAAGGCAGAGGCCACTTTTGGTATATTATAAGGATTAGAAAGAGCGAAATTTCCACTATAATCTAATTTGACCTTATCCCCTTTCTTTGCTTGTTTGGTCGTTATCAGGATAACTCCAAAAGCTGCACGTGCTCCGTAAACAGCAGATGCGGCCGCATCTTTTAATACATTAACCGTTTCTATGTCGTTAGGATCAACCATATTAATGTCCATAGGCATATTATCAACTAAAACCAATGGTGCTCCACCATTAATGGAATTTGTACCACGGATATTTAACGTTGGTGATCCGCCGGGACTTGCATTGCCAACAGTAACCTGAAGGCCGGGTATGGCTCCCTGAAGGGCAGAGGACATACTTGTTACAGGACGATGGCCTACTACTTCATCTACTTTTATAGAGCTTACCGCCCCGGTCAGATTCACCTTTTTTTGAGTACCGAAACCGACGACAACAACTTCGTCCAGATTTTGGGTATCTTCTTTCAACGTTATTTTAAGATCCCCTTGACTTTTTATTGTTATCTCCTGAGGTAGATATCCGATATAAGTAATTCGTAAAGTCGCCTTATCGGCCACTTGTATCAAAAATTTGCCGTCCATATCGGTAATAACCCCATTTGTAGTCCCTTTTTCAATAATATTAGCCCCAATAATCGGTATTCCGTCTTCATCCAGTACCGTACCTGTTATTCCGGTTTGTTTGTTTTCTGTTTTCTGCGCTCCCGCTGTCAATGGAGAGAATAGTAAAAAGATACATAAGCATGTAAAAAAGCTTTGCAGAAGAAATAGTTTTTTTGTGTTGATTTTCATAGTTGCAATTTGATATTAAAATTATTTATCTTGTCTTCTTTCTTTGTAAAAAGGGGTATTTTTCATGGATTCTCATTCTTCAATTTATTCATCATCTATTTATTTATTCGGATAAGCTATTGTCGTTACAATAGATAGGAACCTATACCTCTGATAACATTTAT
>JAITVS010000155.1 GCA_031285685.1 Tannerella sp. | reverse complement strand
GCTTCAAGCAGTTGTTGCATCTGCCCGGAGTAGCCGAAAGTTTCGGCTCCGGACAGTTGGCCCTGGCTGTTAACAACACGGTGTGCCGGCAGCCCCGTTGTGTAATGTTCACATTCTTTCATAAACCGTCCGGTCATTCTTGACAGATTCGGAAAACCGGCCGCTTTGGCAATGGCTCCGTAACTGGTCGCGCGTCCGGGAGGGATGCGTCTGACTATTTCATAAACGGCATCCCTGAACGCTTCTTTGTCCGATGGCAGCATCATGTCCGGTATTTAATGGGGATTATTGCGGATTGATTCTGTTGACCGGTATCAGTTTCACGGCGCTGTTCAGTCCCGAAGGCATCACTTCCCAATGACCGTAGCCTGTTTTCCGATAACTCAAATCAACAAGATTTATCTCCTTAAAAATACGCCAGTTGACTCCGCGGTGTTCATAATCTGCAATACGGTTTGCCGGCAGATTCGTTACTTCTATTTCGATGAGGTTAGCGCCTTCTTTCAGATAATCACCGACATGCATCCGGAACGGTACAGCCCAGCATGTGCCGGCGTATTGACCGTTGATTTTCACTCGTGCGCTTTCGCGTACGTCACCGAGATCAAGAACCCAGTCGTCTGCTTTTATCGACGGAAGAGTCGCGGAAACGGAGTATAAGGCGGTGCCACTGTTGCGTTTAGCATCCGGATTATCAATGGTAGTCCATGATACAGGATTGTTTATATTATAAGTTTCTTTGATCTCCGGTTCGCTTTCGATGAAGCGCAATGTCCACCCTTGATCTAACGAAAGGCTTACGGGTTGGTCCGTATAGTATTTCCATTCGGAAAAAACGGTTTGTTGATCGGATTTTGCCGGTGATTCTTTGTATGTCTTCACGATCAGTGATTCTCCGGAGCGAAGCTGCAGGTATACCTGCGTTTTTCCGTCTCTTTGCCGTGTCCGGGCTATACCTCTCATACCGGTTACGGGATCGTAGATTGCAGCGGATGCAGCCGGGGTTGAAAGGGTTATCCAGTCTTCCGTATTTTTGTTTTGAAGAGCGGTGATAAAGTAATGATGTCCGTCACTGTCGGAGCGCCGTATATATTGCAGTCCGTGTTTTGTTTTCATTTCTTCCGGTACGGCTTTGCATTGCGCTAATGTAGGGGCATAGTCTTTCCCTGTAATGATACGCCCTTTACGTATTGTCGTAGCTGTCGTTTGTTCAAAAGATACTTCCGGCAATTGTCCGGCCGCCGTTCTAAATGCCTGACGTTTTTTATCCAGGTTTCCAAATCCCGGAACGTCCTGCGGATAATTTCCTACGAAAACGATATCAGCGCCTTCTCCGGCCAATTTCAGCAGATGATTTAATACATCCGTTGGCATGAGACGTGTTGCCGGGATAATCAACGCTTTATACCGCGCTCCGCCGGAAGTGATTAATTGTCCGTCCTGACAGTGGGTAGAGCGGATAAAGTCATCGGAAATATAATCGACATCGTATCCGCTCTGTGTGATATTGTTTACGACATCAATAAATTCCGGGAGCCTTTCTCTCATTTTGTGGATGTCGAACGCGAGAAAACGTCCCGGTTGTTCATTCCAGATATCATAAATCGGAAGGTATAATAGGAAGTCATTGTCGGGTTGTCCTTTTTGCAGAAAAGATTGGCAACGTGTGATGTATTCGAAAAATGCCGGAGCATCGCGCCAGATCGTATTTGTCGGTGACATATTGACCGACGCATAAAAAAGCCATCCGGGCCATTCGGCTTCACGCGGAGAATAAGGCGTACCGTGAAAGAATACATGGTTTACCCCGGAAACAAATAACAGGTCGATATCCGGTTTACATTGTGACAGGGATGTCCGGAAGTGTTCTGTGAGCCATGTGAATGTTTCGGATGAGGTATACGGTTTTCCCGATATATGTGCTGCAGACGATGCATATTTCAGCATAGACAGATCGGAATCGTTGTGGCGTGTCAGGGAATCTTTTCGCAGACCGTTGATATTGAATTCCGATAATCCGAAGCCTTCACATTCGGGAATATTCACAGATGCATACAGGTCGATCAGATTTCCCGGAGAACCGTGCGCCTGGTTACGTGTCGTACTTCCGTGACGATTTGCCCATGCCGTCCATTTACGCGTGAAATTTTCTTTTAATAGGTCGGACAATGTTTCCCGGTAATCGGATATGATGCGTGCTGTGGCTTCGGGACGTTTTTCGTCTGTATTTGTCGTATCCAGAAATATCGGGAAATATTCTTCGAGTTTGTACCCTCTGCGGCGTGCGAATTCTTCTAAAAACCCGGGTGTCCAGTCCGCACCGTACACTTCGTAGGAGTCGTTGAAAAACGTATGGGGATAAGAGGTCTTGTTCGCTTTAAACGCTTTATCGAAGTTCGCCAGGTAATTATCAACCGTTTTTGCGGAGAAATGATTCATTACATATCCTTCTCCGCCCGGAGCAGCCCGTTTTACCATTTGAAAAGTTTTGCCCTCAAATAAAGCGATGAGGCGCCATTGCCCTTCGGGAGCGGTCCATTGTAGCGAGCCGTCTTTTACTTTGTTTGTCAGATTCAGAATTTTTCCGCCGGAAGAGTAGGCTATCAGACGTGATAGTTTTGCTACGGGACGTTGTTTTTCGTCTTCCGGTTGAATACGTTCGGAAAGTTGTTGACCGCCCTGCAGGCTGTATTCCTGAAAAATCGCTTTTGTTGCGGCATCTTCGATAGAAACATTCGGTCCGCCGAAAGGCCATCCGGTGCCGGTATTCATATCAACCTGAATCTTCAATCGTTTTCCTTCGTCATGTGTATGTTGCAGCATCTGCATCCATTGCGGGGATAAGAATTGTATATCATTTGCATCATTTCCTTGTACGCCGTATATCGGTGTTATTTCAACCCCTCCGATGCCGGCCTGGGAATACTTTTCAAGATTATATGTCAGATTGGCTTTATCGACGGCGCTACCTAACCACCACCAGCGAGTTGCAGGACGCGCGTCCGGTTGTACGGCCGGCCATTCCTGGGCATTCATATAAGTTCCGGATAGTAAAATGGCAATTAAAGAAATGACTAATTTTTTCATTTTGTTTATTTTATTGTTTAATATTCTATTGGTTATTTTCAGTTAACCCGCCTTCGCTCGCTCTTTTCAGTTAACTCGCCTTCGCTCGTTGACCTTCGGTTCAACATCAGGAAGGTTCATTCGAATTTTCTCCTTTTTGGTATACCGAAGGAGCTACGCCAAACTGCGTTTTGAAGCATTTGCTAAAGTAGAACGGGTCATTAATACCGACTTTGTATGATACCTCAGAGATTGTCAGTTCGCCTGATTGCAATAGTTCCGCAGCCTTTTTCATCCGGATGATACGTATATATTCGTTGGGTGAGTAGCCTGTTACTCCTTTTACCTTTTTATAAAATATTGTTCTTCCTACTTTCATCTGTTGGGCAAAGTCATCGACGGAGAACTCCGCATTGGACATATTTTTCTCGAGCACTAAGTTCAGTTTTTCCGAGAAGTCCTTGTCCTTGTCATTTGTACAGATAGAAGTCTGTAAGATTCCGGGTTCGGATGAATATTTTTTTCGTAATATTTCCCGTTGTTCCATTAGTTTAAATATGCGTGCAAGCAGCAATTTTATTCTGAATGGTTTGGTTATGTATGCATCGGCTCCATATTCGAATCCTTCAATCATATTTTCCTGTGTACTTAAAGCTGTGAGTAATATAACCGGGATATGGCTTGTATTAAAATTTGATTTGAGACGTTTGGTAACTTCGAATCCGTTCATATTCGGCATAAGTACATCACACACAATGAGATCATATTCATTTGCCTCTGTTCTTTCCAATCCGATTTTACCATCTTCCGCCACATCGATCTCGAAATAAGTACTAAGTTCTTCTTTCAGAAAACGGAGAACTTCATTATCATCTTCGATGATAAGAACTTTATAGGGATTTAAAGGTTTGACAAATTCTTTGTCCTCCGGCGATTGAGTATCTGCTGTATCCATCTGTATGGCATTGGAAACTTCTTTCATCAGAATATTATCGGGAATAAGGAAGTCGTTTTCTTTGTATTTTGATTTATCAAGAGGAAGTGTAACTGTGAATATGGAACCTTTATTGTCGTTTTCGTGAAAGGATATTGTCCCTTTATGAACATTGACGAGTTCATGTGTCAGATGAAGTCCGATTCCAATACTTTGGGAGGAAAAGCTGCTTTGCATGAAGCGATTGAACAATTCTCCCTGTTTCTCCTTCGGGATACCGACACCATTGTCCGAAATTTGCATTCGCAGGCATTTATCCGCATGGTCGATCGTTACCGTCAACGTAATTTTACCTCCCGACGGTGTGTATTTAAATGCATTGGATAGCAGGTTATATGTTATTTTATCCAATTTTTCCTTATCGATGTACATTTTATAGTTATCGGAAGAAGATATAAAACGGAAGTCCATATTTTTAGACTGTGCCACATCTTTAAAACTGTAGAATATTTCTTTCAGGAAAGCGATTACGTCTGTTTCTTCCAATGACAAGGCGAGTCTGTTGTTCTGCATTTTACGGAACTCGAGCAGTTGATTAATCAGACGCAGCAGCCTTTTTGTACTTTTATCCATTACACGCAGAGGAGACAACAATTCTTTGGGAAGCATTTCCGCCTTTTGTTCCATTTTTTCCAATGCGCCTTGTATTAATGTCAGCGGAGTGCGGAATTCGTGTGATATATTTGTAAAAAATACAAGTTTATAATTCGTCAGTTGCTCTTCCAGTTTAATTTTATTGTTCAGGCGTGCGAAATTACGCGTAATACGGTATGTGATATATAAAATGCTGCTAATAAGAATGGCGTACAAAATATATGCATATGTCGTTTTCCAGAAAGGAGGTGTGATTATGATCTGCATTTTGGCTTCCCGCGAATCCCATACTCCTGTACTATTGCTGGTTCTTACTCTCAGCGTGTACTCTCCCGGGTGAATATTTTTATAAGAGGCCCTGTTTCCGGTTGCGGCAGTACTCCATGTTTTGTCATAATTTTCAAGGATATAGGAGTATTTGGTCATATTAGATTCTGCAAAATTGAATGTGGAAAAATCAATGGAGAACGTATTTTGTGTATGGTTTAATTTGATTTGATCGGAATGGGCAATGGATTGTGTCATCGGCGCGTCTTTATCACTGGCATTTATTTCTATACCATTTACGGTAATGTTGGTAAAAACAATGGGTGAAGAAAATGCTACTTTCTTAAGTGTAGACGGATCGATAACAATCAGTCCGTGGTTGGAGCCGAATATTAACTCTCCGTAATCGTTCATGCAGGCGCTATTTTCACAATAGGCGTTACCCAAACCATAGATCGAGAAGGAATAATTTTCAAATGTATTATTCCGGGTGTGAAAACGCGAAATACCATATTCGGTCGTTATCCATATATTATTGAAGCGATCTTCCAACAACGATTGTACTGTGTTGTTGACCAGTCCGTTCTCTGTTGTTAAACTTTGGAAAGAAAGCGCTTCATAGTTGTTTTCCGGTTTGCATACGCTTAATCCGGATCCGGCAGTTCCGATCCACATATTTCCTTTGCTATCGCAAAGCAGGGCTCGTACCTCGTTACTTTTTAGTTGTCCGCTCTGATAATTGTAGTGATAGTATTTCATCGGATCCTGGATAAGAGAGTCGGGGTTAAAAACAAACAAGCCGTCATCACAACCACACCAGAGCATGCCATTTTTGTCTTCGTTTATGACACGCATTTGTCTTACCGAATAGTTATGATTGAAAAAATGACGGAAAGAAAAATTCCCATTGCTATCTTCAATAGCGAGGTCAAGTCCGCCGCCGAATGTTGCAATCCACATCCGTTTTTTTGAATCCTGGTGTATGTGGAAAATATTGTCATTGGTAAGCGAAGTTGCGTCATCAGCATTTTTCCGGTACCATTTGTTATCTATACATAATCCGTTACCACGGCTTCCCTGCCATGTTCTTCCTTTATCGTCCTTTATTATTTCGTAGATGCTTGACGGATAGGAATGTTCTTGCAGAATTTGCGTCATCTGTGCATTATATTCATAAACCTGCCCTTTGCGTGTGCTGACCAGTATGTTTCCGGTTTGCGTTTTACGTATCATTCGTATCGTATTGGAGCGATCCATCAGATGTTTGTCTTCAGGGTAGATACGTTTTACATCTTCGTTCATAACCGTAAGGACGGATAATCCGGCATGGTCTGTTCCCACCCAGATTGCTCCGGAGCGGTCTTCAAATACATTATGCAGAAAATCCGCTCCTATAGGGCTGCTGCCGTCAACCGATGATGTATAATGGTACATTTTTCCGGATGTGGGATGATATGCAAATAACCCATTGCCATAGGTCGATATCCAGATAATATTTCTTGAATCATGAACGATGCTATATCGTTCGTAGTCCACATATCCGATTTTATCCGGCGGTATCACGGTAAATACATTTGATGTATTTTTTTCTTTGTTGATATACCATAATTTGCCGCTGTGATTGTATATCCAGTCATTCCCCCTGTTATCCGTAATTACGGTTCCGGATTTAGGTTCATCTTTCAGCAACCTGTTACCATGCAGAATCAGATTGTTCCTGATATCATAAGTAAATATACCGGCTGTTGTGAGGACAATGAGTTCGTCGTTATTATAGATACATCCGGTAGGTGTATTGCCTTCTATTTCCGGTAAGCTGATTCTATTTTCCTGTTTTTGTGACAGAATGTTGTAGGTTATTATGTCGTTATCCTGTGTGATCAAGTATATATATTTTGTTTTATCACTAACGGCAAAGCGGAAATCGTTTTGAGTGTCGGCATTATTCTGATTGTTGCCGGAAATAATGACGAGCCCTTTCTTTGTTCCTATCCATATCGTGTTTTTGGGACTCTCCTGAATGAAAGACACGTGATTGTCCGGCAGATTATTCTGTTCCTTTTTATATATTACGGAAGAAAATGCCCCGTCTTTATATTGTACCAAACGCGCCCCGTTACCATTTGAATGTCGCAGCCATACATCGCCGTTCTCTGCAAAAAATACATTTGTATACCGCTGATACAGGTCTTCGTTACCAGTATAGTCAACGAAACGATCCTGCTTGAGGTCATAGCAATTGTATAATTCCGGACTTGTTGCAATCCACAAAAAACCGTTTTTATCTTCACTTATAATGCTCGTGCGCTGATCGATAAGTGATATCTGTTGGCCGGGATCAGGACGCAACGTAACAAATGAGTTTCCGTCGTACCGGCATAACCCATCGATTGTCGACATCCAGATAAAACCTTTGCTGTCCTGATAAAAATAACGGACCGTATTGTTTGCCAGTCCGTTATCCGTAAGAATCTGGGTGGATCGTATTTCTATATCCGCATGACATACGTTTGACAGCAACAGACATATTATAAAGGCGATGTATTTCATTTGAGACAATCCTTATTTCAACTGCAAATTTATATATTTTTTGTTAATCTATCGTTATGTTGAAATTTGGCTCAATTATGTTGTATAACATGTCAGATGATATTGGTCGGAATGTATTACTGGGGGATATATCCGAAATTTTCGAATTAAAAAAATCTGTGTTAATATTGTAAAATGAAATCTTTTATAGGAATATGTTATGAAACATATTTAATTATTTTGTTTAAGTATTTATTTTTAGTACATTTAAATTATTAATGCGAATCAGTATTTAAAAAATTAGATAAATGAATGCGATGGCGATTTTTCCCATCGTATGTACCAGAAGCCCAGGTGTAGACCTGACCTTCATCGCTCTTTGAATATTTG
>JAITVS010000150.1 GCA_031285685.1 Tannerella sp. | reverse complement strand
CAAATATTCAAAGAGCGATGAAGGTCAGGTCTACACCTGGGCTTCTGGTACATACGATGGGAAAAATCGCCATCGCATTCATTTATCTAATTTTTTAAATACTGATTCGCATTAATTATGTTTTTTTATATTAATACGGCTCGGAGCATCATTTATTCGTGACATTTTTAGGATAAAAACCATTATTTGAATAATTTTTTTTGAAAGTATTGTCTTATATATGAAAAATAGTTTTTATCTTTGTGTGTTCGCACACAAGTGGATTGTCCAATAATCGTTTAACTAATAATATAAATGTCATGAAGGTATTATTGAAATCAGCAGTTTGTTCTTTGCTTATGTTATGTGCCTGTACGCCAAGCGACGGGTGGACGGATTTATTTAATGGCAAGGATTTTACAGGGTTTAATCAATTGAATGGAAAGGCGCCGTTTCGCGTAGAAGATGGTATGCTTATCGGAAAATCGGTAAAAGATCAACCGAATAGTTTTATGGCTACGGAACAGGATTACGGAGATTTTATTCTTGAATTTGATGTTTTATGTGATCCTTCTCTTAACTCAGGGGTGCAGTTTCGTAGCGAAAGCAAGCCTGATTATAACAATGGCCGTGTGCATGGCTACCAGTGTGAAATAGATCCGTCGGATCGCGCGTGGAGCGGGGGTATCTATGATGAGGCGCGTCGCGGATGGCTTATCACACTGCAGGGACATGAACTGGGACGCTCAGCCTATAAAAAAGACGATTGGAATCATTATCGTATAGAGGCCTTCGGGGACACGATACGAATCTGGCTTAACGGAGTTAATACAGCTAACTTACTTGATAACACGACGCCTGTAGGATTTATTGCTTTTCAGGTTCATTCTATCGGAAAAGATGATTCGAAAGACGGAAAAGAGATCAAGTGGAAAAATATCCGTATCATGACTGATAATATTAGAGAAAACCTGATGCAGGGTACGCTGATTCCGGAGGTAAACAGGATACCTAATACGCTTTCTTCTAAAGAAAATGCTGATGGATGGAAGTTGTTGTTTGACGGCAAGACTTCGGCCGGATGGCGTGGTGCTCATAAGGAGGCATTTCCGGATAAGGGCTGGAGAGTTGGAAATGGTGAAATGACAGTATTGCGTTTTGATGGTGGTGAATCTACTAATGGCGGTGACATTGTGACGTTGGACAACTATTCGGCTTTTGAATTGAGTGTTGAGTTTAAGATCACCGAAGGAGCAAACAGCGGAATTAAATATTTTGTAACCGAAGGGGAAAAGCAGAAAGGTTCTGCTTATGGACTTGAATATCAGATTCTGGATGATGCCCGTCATCCGGATGCAAAACTTTATACTTCAGTAGAAGGTAGCCGTACATGCGCCGGCCTTTATGATATGATCAAGCCTCAGAATAAGCGTTTTAATGGTGTCGGTCAATGGAATCTGGCAGTAATAAAGGTCTTTCCTAACAATCATGTAGAACATTGGCTGAACGGATTTAAAACTCTGGAGTATGAGCGTGGTTCGGATGCTTTCCGCGAACTGGTAAAGGGTAGCAAATATGCAGCCAAATCTTATAATATAGATGGACCGTTCGGGGAAGCGCCGGAAGGCCGCATCCTTCTGCAGGATCATGGAGACGAAGTTTCATTCCGTAGTATTAAAATCAAAGAAATGAAATAATCACCGAAAAAATATCTTATACGTTTGTTGGGTTAATATTTATTTATTATCTTTGCAGTCGATTAAGAAACAGTGAGGATGAAGGGGAGCGAGGAGTTCCCCTTCTTTTGTAAATATGATAGAGAAAAGCGTTATAAACAGTTTGGTTGAGGAAAAATTGAAAGGGACGGATTCTTATCTGGTGGATATTTCCGTAAGTCCGGACAATTTGATCTCGATAGAGATTGATAACGATCAAGGCGTTAGCATAGATGATTGTGTGGCATTGAGCCGTTATGTAGAGGAGCGTCTTGATCGTGAGAAAGAAGATTTTGAACTTGAAGTCGGTTCGTCAGGTATTACATCGCCGTTTAAGATTGTACGTCAATACCTGAAGAATATCGGAAATGAAGTTGAAGTGCTGTTAAGGAGCGGGATAAAGCTTACGGGAGTTTTGACGGCAGCCGATGATAAGGGTGCTACGGTCACGGTTGATAAGAAAGTAAAAACCGACGATTCAAAGCGTAAAACGACGATTCAGGAAGACCAGACTTATTCATACGATGAAATAAAATATACAAAATATTTAATTAGATTTTAAAAAGCTATGGCGAGGAAAAAAGAAGAAACAGTCAGTATGATTGACACATTGGCGGAATTTAAGGATCTTAAGAATATAGATAAAGAAACGATGATCAATGTATTGGAGGAATCGTTTCGCAATGTTATTGCCAAAATGTTCGGCACAGATGAAAATTACGATGTTATTATAAATCCGGGAAAAGGAGACTTTGAAATCTGGCGTAACCGTACGGTTGTACCTGATGGTGGTTTGGAAGATTCTAATTTGCAGGTTACATTGAGTGAAGCCCGTGAAATGGACCCGGATTGTGAAGTCGGTGAAGAAGTGACGGACGAAGTTTATTTTGAGAAATTCGGTCGCCGTGCTATTTTGAACTTACGACAGACACTTGCTTCTAAAATTCTGGAACTACAAAAAGATAGTCTTTTTTCCCGCTATAAAGAACATGTCGGAACTATTGTTTCTGCTGAAGTATATCAGATCTGGAAAAAAGAAATTCTTTTGTTGGATGATGACGGTAACGATTTGCTGCTTCCTAAGGCAGAACAGATACCATCGGACTTTTTTCGTAAAGGCGAGACGGTTCGTGCTGTGATTAAGGAAGTGACGAATGAGAATAATAATCCGAAGATTATTTTATCCCGTACCAGTAATCTCTTTTTGAAACGTTTATTTGAACTTGAAGTGCCGGAAATAAACGACGGGCTTATTACGATAAAAGCGATTGCCCGTATTCCGGGTGAGCGGGCAAAAATTGCGGTGGAATCATATGATGATCGTATTGATCCGGTAGGTGCTTGCGTTGGAATGAAGGGGTCGCGTATACGTGGCATAGTTCATGAGTTACGTAATGAAAATATTGATGTGATTAATTATACGTCAAATATTTCTCTTTTTATTCAACGCTCTTTAAGTCCTGCAAAAATATCTTCTATTCGTGTTAATGAAGAAGAAAAAAGTGCGGAAGTTTTTCTTCGACCCGAAGAAGTTTCACTTGCAATCGGTAAGGGAGGTATGAATATCAAACTGGCTTGTATGCTTACTGAGTATAGGATTGATGTATTCCGTGATATTGATGATGCAGACGAAGAAGATATTTATCTGGATGAATTTGCCGACGAAATAGACGGATGGGTTATCGACGCATTGAAGGCATTGGGTTGCAATACGGCAAAAGCTGTTCTTGCAATGTCTCCTGAAGATATTGTGGAACGTGCAGACCTTGAAGAACAAACAGTTAGAGATGTATTTCGTGTCTTATCGGCGGAGTTTGAAGACGGACGTAATGATATTTCAGTAAAGGAAGACGCTCCGGAAGAATAAAAATGAGTGCAGTTGAATACTGCAGGTAAAGATATAAAGGAAAATAAAGATTAAGATATATATGCCTGTAAAATTAAACAAAGTAATTAAAGACTTAAATGTGGGGCTTTCTACGGTTGTAGACTTTTTAAATAAGAAAGGCTATGAAGTTGAAAGTAATCCTAATACCAGAGTCTCTGACGAGCAATATGAACTGCTTGTTAAAGAATTTGGTGATGGAGTTATGCTGCAAAAAGAAAAGAAGATCATTAAACCTGTAGTTAGCGATACATCTTTAAAGGAGAAACAATGGGTACAGGAAATAGAGGAGATAAAGACGGAAATTCCGGAAGATATCAAACCCAGAATTATAACAAAAGGGAAGATTGATCTGGAGGAAAGAACGGTGAAAGTAAAGTATTCTCCTGTTAAGCCGGAGAGGATTTCTTATGAAGAAGAATTTTCGGATGCAAACAGGAAAATAAAAACATCGGAAGTTGAAAGTGAAAAACCAAACATGGAGTTGCCTGTTGATAAATCTGAGGTTAAGGTAGAAGAGGCGATAAAGGTTGAACCTGTCGAAAAAATAGAACCGGAAGAGTTCGTAGAAAAAAGTATTCCTGAAATTCCGGCTGAACCTGTTCTTGAGAAGAACGATAAAGAACCGGAATCCGAATTAGGTTCTGGACCGGATTTGAAAGTAGAAGAACAACTACCTGTTGTAAAAGATGTTGAGACTGATACTAAAAGAGAATACGTTGAAGAAGAGCCATTCCGCCTGAACAAACCTCAGATAGAATCAAATATCAAAGTTACCGGAAAGATTGACCTTTCGGCAATCAATCAGGCTACAAGTCCGCGAAAGAAAACGAAGGAGGAGAAAAAACGCGAACGCGAAGAGCGTCGCGATAAAATGTTGGGGCAGCGTAAACCCCAGACTCCTCAAGTAACAGCTAAGCCTGCAACTGAAGGAACTGCTGCTGACGCAGCAAATAAGCAAAAGCGTAAACGCATCAGAAAAGACCGGGTAGATGTAAATACGACACCGGGAACAAATATCCGTCGTGAAGATCGTAGCAAACAACAGCAACGACCATCGCAACAACGTCCGAAACGTCCCGTTCGTGCGGAAGTGAATGAGGAAGATGTGCAAAAGCAGGTAAAAGAAACATTAGCGCGTCTGACAAGTAAAAATTCGAAAGGAAAGGCCGCCAAGTATCGTCGTGAGAAGCGTGATGCCGCGGCAAATCGTGAGTTGGAGCTTCTTGAAGAAGAACGTCGTGATAGTAAGGTGTTGAAACTGACGGAGTTTGTTACGGCAAATGACCTTGCCAGCATGATGAATGTGCCTGTTACACAGGTCATATCAACATGTATGAGCATAGGCATTATGGTATCCATCAATCAACGTCTTGATGCGGAAACAATTAATATTGTAGCGGAAGAATTCGGCTATACAACCGAATATGTTAGCGCGGATGTCGCGGAAGCTATCGCGGTCGAAGAAGATAAAGAAGAAGATATGGTATCACGTCCCCCGATTGTAACGGTAATGGGACACGTTGATCATGGTAAGACTTCTTTGCTTGACAATATCCGTAAATCGAATGTTATTGCCGGTGAAGCCGGAGGTATCACCCAGCATATCGGCGCATACAATGTGAAATTACCGGATGGACGCCGCATTACATTCCTGGATACTCCCGGTCATGAGGCTTTTACTGCGATGCGTGCACGCGGTGCACAGGTTACTGATATAGCAATTATTATCGTTGCGGCAGATGATAATGTGATGCCTCAGACGGTGGAAGCGATTAACCATGCTTCTGCGGCAGGTGTCCCTATCGTGTTCGCAATAAACAAGATTGATAAGCCGCATGCTAATCCGGAAAAGATAAAAGAAGAACTGGCTAATATGAATTACCTGGTAGAAGACTGGGGTGGAAAATATCAAAGTCAGGAAATTTCGGCAAAACAGGGTATTGGCGTGCCGGAATTACTGGAAAAAATACTTTTGGAAGCAGAAATGCTGGATCTGAAGGCTAACCCTGAGCGTCGTGCTACGGGGTCAATCATAGAGTCGTCGCTGGATAAGGGACGCGGATTTGTTTCAACTATGTTGGTAAGCAACGGAACCTTGAAGCAGGGAGACGTGGTTCTGGCCGGTACGCATTATGGGCGTGTAAAGGCTATGTTTAACGAGCGTAATCAGCGAATAGAGCAGGCCGGTCCTTCTGCGCCGGTGATCATTCTCGGACTTGACGGCGCGCCGCAGGCCGGTGATACGTTCAATGTATTGGAAACAGAGCAGGAGGCGCGTGAAATTGCTACCCGTCGTGAACAATTGCAACGTGAGTTAGGACTTCGCACGCAGAAACGTTTCGGACTTGAAGAACTGGGACGTCGTCGTGCGTTGGGTAATTTCCATGAGTTAAACCTGATCGTGAAAGGAGACGTGGATGGTTCTGTCGAAGCTTTGTCGGATTCGTTGATAAAGCTATCTACAGAGGAAATTCAGGTGAATGTTATACACAAGGCCGTAGGTCAGATTTCGGAATCGGATATTTCGCTTGCAGCTACGGCTGATGCGATCATTCTCGGATTTCAGGTGCGTCCTTCTGCGCAGGCACGTCGTTCAGCGGAAAATGATGGAGTGGAAATCCGTTTGTATTCTATCATTTATGATGCGATAAATGATGTGACGGACGCAATGGAAGGTTTGTTATCACCTGAGATTCGCGAGGATATATGTGGAGAACTTGAAGTTTTGCAAGTGTTTAAGGTTTCTAAAGTCGGAACGATTGCCGGATGTATCGTGAAAGAGGGTAAGATCAGGCGTACGAACAAAGTGCGTGTAGTCCGTGATGGTATTGTCGTGCATACAGGTGATCTGGGCTCATTGAAACGCTTCAAAGATGAGGTGAAAGAAGCTGTTATGGGTCAGGATTGTGGTATTTATATCAACAATTATAACGATGTTCAGGTCGGAGATATCATTGAGCCGTTTGATCAGGTAGAGATAAAGAAAACGTTATAAAAAAATAGTATGAATTGGTTGGACATTGTAATTCTCTGTCTTGCCGGAGCCGGACTGATAAAAGGTTTATTTGACGGAATGATCAGACAGGTGGTCGCACTTGGCGCTTTGATTATCGGTATATACCTGTGTGCCGGTGCAGCAGAATGGGTACGTGGCTTTTTAACACAATTAGGTTGGTTTCCGCAACAGGCGGTTTTCCTGACAAGTTACTTCCTGGGATTTGTTTTGATTGTCGGAGTTATATTATTAGCAGGACATATCATCCACAATCTGATAAGTGTTACACCATTAAGCATATTCAATCATATAGTCGGCGGATTGCTGGGATTTTTATTGATGGTCTTGTTTGTAAGTTTCCTGTTGAATGTAATAGAGGTGCTTGATCATAATTCTGTTATATTATCACAGGAAGTAAAAGTAGAATCACGTTTTTACGATACGATAAGAAATATTATACCTACAATCTTTCCTGGAAATTTATTTGAACTAAAATCTGAGATTGTCGGATAATGGAAGAACAAGATAATATATTAAATGAAGTAACTTCCGGTGAATATAAATATGGCTTCACGACTGATGTGGAGACTGAAGTTATTCGTAAAGGACTTGATGAGGATATCGTACGTATTATTTCGCAGAAGAAAGGAGAACCTTCCTGGTTACTTGATTTTCGTCTGAAAGCATTTCGTCACTGGCAGACAATGGAAATGCCTTCGTGGGCTCAATTGAATATTCCACCAATTGATTATCAGGATATTATTTACTATGCCGCCCCTAAGAAAAAAGAAGGGCCTAAAAGCCTTGATGAGGTAGATCCGGAGTTATTGAAGACTTTTGATAAGTTGGGAATTCCGCTTCATGAGCAGAAAATGTTGAGTGGTATGGCTGTCGATGCGGTTATGGATAGTGTTTCCGTAAAAACGACATTTAAAGAAACGCTTGCCGAGAAGGGTATTATATTCTGTTCATTCAGTGAGGCGGTTAAACATCACCCGGATCTTATTCAGAAATACCTTGGGAGTGTGGTCGGTTATCGCGATAATTTTTTTGCAGCACTCAATTCGGCGGTTTTTTCAGACGGTTCCTTCGTTTATATTCCAAAAGGGGTGCGTTGCCCGATGGAGTTAAGTACTTATTTCCGCATAAATGCAGCAAATACAGGGCAGTTTGAAAGAACGCTTATTGTCGCGGATGATGACTCCTATGTTAGTTATCTGGAGGGATGTACGGCGCCTATGCGTGATGAGAACCAACTTCATGCCGCTATTGTTGAAATCATAGCCAATGAACATGCGGAGGTTAAATATTCGACTGTTCAGAATTGGTACCCCGGTGATAAGAACGGAAACGGAGGTATTTATAACTTTGTGACGAAGAGGGGGCTTTGTAAAGGCGAGGGAAGTAAAATCTCATGGACTCAGGTGGAAACCGGTTCTGCCATCACCTGGAAGTATCCTTCCTGTATACTGGCCGGGGATAACTCCGTAGGAGAGTTTTATTCCGTAGCGGTGACGAATAATTATCAACAGGCGGATACCGGAACGAAGATGATACATCTGGGTCGTAATACACGTAGTACGATTGTTTCCAAAGGGATATCGGCCGGGCATAGTCAGAATAGTTACCGTGGTCTGGTAAAAATCTCCCCACGTGCAGAAAATGCGCGTAATCATAGCCAGTGTGATAGCTTATTGTTGAGTTCGACATGCGGAGCGCATACATTCCCGTATGCGGATATACAGAATGAAACTGCGGTTGTGGAACACGAAGCTACGACTTCGAAAATAAATGAAGATCAATTATTTTATTGTAATCAGCGCGGAATAGATACGGAAAAGGCGGTGAGCCTTATTGTCGGTGGTTACGCCCGCGAAGTAATGAACAAGCTTCCGATGGAGTTTGCCGTTGAGGCACAGAAACTGCTGGCTATATCTTTGGAAGGAAGTGTAGGATGAGAAAATACGTTCAATGTTTGTCGGTAATTTGTTGTATGTTGGTGATGGCTTCTGCTATATCCGCGCGTGAGATTGAACGTAAATGGGGATTGTCTTATGCCGGAAGTGTTATTGCAAAGCCGGTACTGACAAGTAATCCGTCTAAACAGTCGACGGGCAGAGGTTCCTCTGCGTTTTCTGTTTTGGGAGAGTATTATTTACCGGGAAAATGGTCGGTAGAGGCCGGATATTATAGAGCGGAAGTGAGTTATGGATCTGGAGACCGCACCATGGAAGGATTGCAGTCTGGTGTCAGAAAATATTTTGTTGATCCGGAGTTTTTTATCCAGCCTTATGTAACGACAGCTATACAGGTTAACTGGAGCGATCACAGAGAAGTGGGCGCCGGTGCAAGCGAATATAGGGATATACATTCGGGGGTTAAACGTTATGAATATGTTTGGGATTCAAAAAATCCGCGATTATCGCTTGCTCCCGGTGTTGGTGCGGAGTTTTATTTATTGTCTCCGGTCGCTTTTGTTGTCCGTTATAGTTTTAATATAGGATTGAGTTCCAATACAAGCGTAGAGGTTACGCCGCCATCCGGTCAAAGTTACCGGATGAAAGATAAAGGAATGTATCATAATCTGGAACTTGGCATAAAAATAACATTTCCGTTCCGATTTACGGATGAGGATAGTTCAAGTATATTAAATGCTATTAAACAGGGATTTGGACTTGATTAGCGAATAATTAAAGACGATTTGTCAGATGGAAAATGCATTATTAGAAATAAAGAATTTACATGCCTCAATAGAAGGCAAAGAGATATTGAAAGGAATTGATCTTACGGTTAAAGCCGGAGAAGTTCATGCTATAATGGGACCTAACGGTTCAGGGAAAAGTACGTTGAGTAGTATCCTCGTCGGAAATCCGGCTTTTACGGTGACGGAAGGTACAGTGATGTATCAGGGTAAAAACCTGTTGGATATGGCACCCGAAGATCGTAGTCGTGCCGGTATATTTCTTAGCTTTCAATACCCGGTGGAAATACCGGGAGTAAGCATGGTTAACTTTATGCGTGCAGCCGTGAATGCTCATCATGAATATCGTGGTGAGGAGCCTGTTTCGGCAACGGACTTTCTGAAGATGATGCGTGAGAAGCGTGAATTGGTAGAAATGGATAGTAAACTGACAGGCCGTAGTGTAAATGAAGGTTTTTCCGGAGGAGAAAAAAAACGCAATGAGATTTTCCAGATGGCCATGCTTAATCCGTCACTTTCCATTCTGGACGAAACAGATAGCGGCCTTGATATCGATGCTTTGCGTATTGTCGCCAATGGCGTAAATAAACTTAAAACGCCGGATAACGCCACGATCGTCATTACACATTATCAGCGCTTACTTGATTATATAAAGCCGGACATGGTGCATGTTTTATTTAAAGGACGGATTGTGAAAACAGCAGGTCCTGAGTTAGCTCTGGAACTGGAAGAGAAAGGTTACGACTGGTTGAAAGAGGAGAACGCTCTATGAATGCGGAAAAACAATATATAGAGATCTTTTCACAATGTGAAGATGTGATAAGGCAGCATGCGCCCGGATGTATGAATGCTGTACGGACACAGGCGTTTACCGATTTCGAACGTCAGGGGTTTCCTTCTTTAAAAGATGAAGATTTTCGTTATACGGATGTCTCACAGGCTTTTGCACCGGATTACGGACTCAATTTGAAACGCTTGAAAACATCTATCAATCCGGCAGAGGTTTTTCGTTGCGATGTTCCGAATATGAGTACCCAATTGTATTTTGTCGTTAACGATTCTTTTAACGGGGATGCGTTGCCCGAATCATCGCTGCCGGAAGGTGTTTATGCAGGGGGAATGAAATCTTTCGCGGAACATTATCCGGATATATTTACACAATATTACAGTAAAATAGCAAAAACATCAAACGATGCGATTACTGCGCTTAACACTATGTTTGTTCAGGATGGATTTGTACTTTATGTTCCTCAGGATGTAAAGGTTGAACGAACCATTCAATTAGTGAATGTTATCCGGAGTCAGGTCGATGTGATGGTAAATCGTCGTGTTCTGGTGATTATGGAACCCTGTTCGAAGGCCAGGCTTTTGGTTTGCGATCACAGCATGGATGACGTGAAAAGCCTGACGACACAGGTGGTCGAGATTTACGTGGGAGAGGGGGCTTATTTTGATTATTATGACCTGGAAGAAAGTACTGTTTCTACCACCCGTTTTTCTTCTTTGTATGTTGAACAGGCGGCTTTGTCTAATGTGTTGGTTAACGGCATTACCCTAAATAACGGGCTTACACGTAATAACTACAATATATCTCTAAATGGGGAAGGTGCGGAAACGACCCTTTGCGGCATGGCTATCCAGGATAAAAATCAACAGGTTGACACCTATACGCATATTACGCATGCGGTACCGCGATGCAGGAGTACGGAATTATTTAAGAATGTCCTTAATGATCATTCTGTCGGAGTGTTTAGCGGACGGATATTAGTCAAGGAAGGCGCTCAAAAAACAGAAGCTTATCAGACGAACCGTAATATGTGCATAACGCGTGAAGCTCGTATGTATAGTAAACCACAGCTTGAAATCTATGCTGATGACGTAAAATGTTCGCATGGGATGACTACAGGTCAACTTGATGAACAGGCATTATTTTATATGCAGAGTCGCGGCATATCGCGCGAAGAAGCGAAAATGTTGTTGAGTGTCGCATTTACCTCCGATGTGATTGAGAATGTACGTTTGGAGCCGCTGAAAGACCGTCTTCATTACCTGGTGGAAAAAAGATCCCGGGGAGAACTAGCCCAGTGTGCCGGTTGCGGGGTTTGTAAATAAATCCATTTATTTTGTGTTGCTCTCAACTTGCACTATCTTTGGGTGTGTTTTGGATATTACCTTAGTGTTGAATATTAATTTTTGTATGTATGAAAAAGCAGTTTCTTTTAGGGATTTTTTTGATGATGTTTGTTTGTTTGCAGTCTGTTTGCGGACAAGCCAAATATGTATTTTATTTTATTGGTGACGGTATGGGGATTAACCAGGTGAATATAACTGAGGCTTATCTTTCTTCCCTGAAAGGGGAGCGCGGTTCCGCTTCGTTGCTGATGACTCAGTTTCCGGTAGCCTCTATGGCCGCTACTTTTTCGGCGGATGCGGATGTGACCGATTCGGCTGCGTCGGGGACAGCTTTGGCGACGGGAACGAAAACGAACAATGGCTATATCGGAGTCAATCCGGAACTGGAACGTTTGGAATCAATAGCGGCAAAAGCAAAAAAAGCGGGAAAGAAAGTCGGGATTACTTCTACAGTACCCGTTAATCATGCAACTCCGGCGGCGTTCTACGGGCATCAGAAAAACCGTAGCATGTACTATGAAATAACCCGGGATCTGCTTGTGTCGGATTTTGACTTTTTTGCCGGAGCAGGTCTTTATAACCGTGATAATTTGTATGATAATACAAAAGTACCGGATATTTATCCGCAAATAGAACAGGCAGGATATACAATCTCAAAGGGGTATGATGATTTTAAAGTGAATGCCGGAAAATCAAAGAAGGTTTTGCTTGTTCAGAAAAACTGGGAGGAAACGGGAGATATACCTTACGCGATTGATCGTACGAATGAAGATCTTACATTGAAACAAATAACGGAAGCAGCGATTGATGTACTTACAAGAGATAATAAAAAAGGATTTTTTCTGATGCTTGAAGGCGGACGTATCGATTGGGCCGGTCATGGAAATGATGCGGCTACAGTAATAAAAGAAGTGATTGATATGGATGATGCCGTGAAAGTAGCCTATGAATTTTATAAAAAACACCCGAAAGAAACGCTGATTGTGATCACGGCTGATCATGAGACAGGAGGACTGACTGCAGGTAGAGGGGGTATGAATATAAATGTATTACAATATCAGAAAATGTCACAGGATAAATTGACGGAACGGATTAATGAGCTATATATATCTAAAGAAGGAAATGTTACATGGGAAGATGTTAAAGGCTTGTTGACCGAAGCAATGGGTTTTTGGAAAAATGTTCCGGTTAGCTGGGAGCATGAAAAGATTTTGCGCGATGCTTTTGAAGAAACATTGGCTAAAAAACATGACATAAAAGATCATAATCTTTATGCGGATAATTCGCTACTTGCTGCGAAAGCAAAGCTGGTAATGAATGATATTGCTAAACTTGGATGGTCAACAGGTTCTCATTCTGCTGATTTTGTGCCGGTGTTTGCTGTTGGAGTGGGACAGGAATTATTTATGCGTAAGATGGATAATACGGATATTCCTAAAAACATAATGAAAGCGGCTAAATATTAACTTTTATATAAATCTGATACAATGAAAATTAAAAATCTGTTGCCGGTATTATTATTGATGTTGTTTTCCTGCTCAGGAAATAAGAGCCAAAAAAAAGGAGATGATATGTTTTTTGATGGAAAATACATCAAACAGGTGATGAATAAGGTGGCGGAATGGCAAATTGCACATCCGAAACATAAACAATACGATTGGACAAACGGTGCGTTTTATGCCGGAATGTTTGCTGCATGGGAGACTACAAAATCACAAAAGATATATGATGCAATGATGGCTATGGCTTGCGATTCTAACAAATGGCAGCCCGGTCCCCGATGGTATCATGCAGATGATCATGCCATATGCCAGACATATATGGATCTATATCGTACGGAAAAAAATAAAAAACCGGAAATGCTCCAGCCTACAATCGATACTTTGATGAAATTTATATCGGAGCCTTATCCGGTAAAAGGTATTGCGACCATAAAATGGTGGTGGTGTGACGCCTTGTTTATGGCTCCTCCGGTCTTTGTTAAATTTGGTATTACAACCGGAGATAACCGTTTTCTTGAGTATAATGATATATATTACAAGGAATGTTATGATTTGCTTTATAATAAAGAAGAACAGTTGTTTGCACGCGATCTGAATTACGTAATTAAAGGTGATAGCACAGATCGTTATGAAGCAAACGGAAAGCTTATATTCTGGTCCCGTGGGAATGGATGGGTTCTTGGAGGCCTTGTTCGTTTGCTGGAAGAATTGCCTCAAAGTTATCCCAATCGTCCGTTTTATGAGAACTTATATAAAGAAATGTGTGCACGTATTGTAGAACTGCAACAAGAAGATGGGTTATGGCGTGCAAGCCTTCTGGATCCGGGTTCATATCCCGGTGGTGAGGTGAGTGGGTCCGGCTTTTTCTGCTATGCTTTTGCATGGGGTGTAAATAAGGGGCTGCTCGAAGCTGAAAAATATCGTCCTGCAGCCGAGAAGGCATGGATTTCCCTGAATAAATGTGTGAACGAAGAAGGCCGGATAGGATGGGTTCAGCCTATAGGGGCGGATCCCCGCAGAAACTTTAGCGCTGACAGTTGGGAGGTTTATGGTACGGGAGCCTTTCTTCTTGCGGGAAGTGAAATCGTGAAATTGAAATAAATTCTCTGTATAAAATAGCAATCGGAAAGAAGCACTAAATGAGCTTCTTTTCTATTGCTATTCTTACTAATACCATCGAATTTTTGGCTCCGGTTTTTGATATGATTTTCTTTCGGTATGACTTCACTGTTTCTAATCCCAGAAACAATGCTTTTGATACCTCTTTGTTTGTATAACCATCTACAATCAGTTTCAGGATATCCTGCTCGCGTTTGGTTAGCTTGATGTAATCATCATCACCCTTTTTCATTAATGCATCAATTTCGTCACAAAAGAACTGTTCTCCGTTGATTACAGCTTCAATACCTGCAATGACATCTTCCGACATTGCGGTTTTTAAAATATATCCGTCTGCTCCGTTTTCTAATACGCGATTTACGACATAATACTCATTATGGATAGTGAGTATTATGATTTTCAGGTCGGGATATTTTTCCCGTATTTCCGCACAAAAATCGATACAATTCCCATCGGGCAGGTTTAATCCTAATATTAAAACATTTGGTGTTTTAAAAGCCAGTGCTTTGCGGCATTCGGATAATAGATGAGATGTTCCGGTTATATTGGCTATCCCTGATTTATTGATAGAAAGGCAAAGTCCTTCAACAAGCATTTTGAAGCCATCCGTTATGTGTACTGAAATCATATTTTTGTTATATAATTATAGTTAAGTATCAGAAAATGTAAGTGTGTAATTATTAATTATTTACTAATATTTAATATTGTTCCGTTGTTTTTCATGAAATTAATGACAAAAATAGCTCTGTTATTTCTTCTGGAATACCCCATTTGTAGGGTATTCTGAAAAAATATGATGATACATAAATACCCTATTTATGGGGTATTTAGCTACTTTTATCTGTGTTATTTTTGTCCCCGTTTAATATGAGTTATAAAAATTTATTTGTAAAAATGGCCGATATGTTTACTGTCTGTATTTTATTATATATTAACTAAATGGGAGCTTTATGAAAAAATTATTATTACTGTTTATTTTTGCATGTATGATTGCCTTGGCAGATGCCCAGGTTTATGTCGGCGGGTCAGTGTCCGTTTGGGTGGATGAGAACAAGAAAACAGAAACTACGACTCTTGATTTTCTTCCGGAAGTCGGATTTGTTTTGTCCGACAGGTGGTCGTTGGGAACAGTTCTTGGGTATACCCAAAAAGAAGTGGATGGGACAAGTACGAACAAGACGTTTGAATTTGCTCCGTATGCACGTTTTTCTTTTTACCGTTTTGATCTGGTTCGTTTGTTTGTTGATGCAAATTTTTCTCTGTATTCGAGCAAAGCCGGAAAAGCTGATAGACAAACGACTTATGGGGTCGGCTTAAAGCCGGGTGTTGCATTGGATTTATCCGACAGAATCAGCCTTGTCGCTAAATACGGATTTTTCGGGTACCGTCAATATGACGATGACCATGATGCTTTTGGCTTCAATATTAACGGTAACGGGCTTAGTCTGGGGATGTTTTATACGTTTTGACTTGATTTTATCCGGTCAGATTAATTTGTCTTCAAGAGCCATTTTTACAAGGACAATGGAATTTTTCGCACCTAATTTTAGGATTAAGTTTTTGCGGTAGGTTTTGATTGTTTCGACGCCGAGGAACAGTTTGTCTGAAAGTTCCTGATTGGTACATCCATTTACAAGGTGGCGCAGCAACTCTTGTTCACGGGTAGTTAGCCAGATATTTTTTTTATCCTGCTTTTTGATAAGGATATCGACGTCTTCGCAGAGAAAAATTTCATCGTTCATGACGGTTTCTATGCCGGCGAGAATTTCTTCGGACAGTGAGTTTTTTAAGATATATCCATGTGCGCCATTATCCATCATGCGGCGTACGATGGAATATTCGTTGTGCGTAGTAAGCGCTAATATCTTAAGTTCCGGATATTTTGCTCTCATTTCTTTGCAGAAATCAATACCGCTACCGTCAGGTAGTTGTATGTCGAGCAAAAGAACATCTGGTCTGTTAAATGAAAATGCGCTTCGGCACTCCGCCAGTGAATGTGATATGCCGTTTACTAATGCGGTTCCGGACTCGTTTATCAGGATTGAAAGTCCTTCGGTCAGAATTTTGTGATCATCTGTGATGTGTACTGTAATCATAGCAAAATGTTTTTTGCAAAAGTATAGCCCAATTGCTTCTTATAATATCCCCAAAATGGGATATTTTTGTCGCTTCATTCAGGAGTTTGTATTTTCAATTTCAATACTTATTTCAGTCCCCTTATCCGGCGCTGAATGAATCGTCATTTTGCCGTTATAAGCGGATACGCGTGTGTGTATGTTGTCTAATCCGGATCCGGAGGTCACCTTTTCCGGATTGAAACCGATTCCATTATCCTGTACGGTCAGTGAAACCAAGCCGTTGTCAATCATCAGCTGTACATTAATTGCTGTCGCGTCAGCATATTTGACCGCATTGTTTACAAGTTCGTGGGCGCAACGGTATAATACCACTTCGAGACGTTTGTCAAGTCGTTTATCGTTGCCAAAATATTGAAAATGGGCATTCGGTATTGCATTGCAAAAATCTTCAATAGAGACTCTGAGTCCGTATCTTGTTAAAGTGTCCGGCATCAGGTGATGCGCGACTCTTCGCAATTCCACTACAGATTGGTCTAATAAATCCAGCGCTTTGTTAAAACGGTTTACATCCTGTTTCTCCAGAATGGAATAGTTTACGATTTCTTTCAAATTCAGTTTTACGACGGACAGCATTCCTCCCAGTCCGTCGTGCAGGTCACGCGCCAACCGTGAACGTTCGGCCGTTTCGCCGTCTAATACCGATTGTGTGGCAACTAATTGTTTTTCTTTTTCCAGTTGAATAATTTTTTGTTCGGCCAATTCGTTCTTTTGTTCCGCGATTTCGCGTTGCTGCTCAGCCAATATCATTTGCTTTTCCGCCAATTCTTTTTCCTGTTCTGCATTTTTGCGTTTTTGAATATTCAGCCGGTGACGGTAAAACAGAATACCGAAAGCCATTAATAACAAGGTTACTGCAGCGATCCCCAGCCAAATATAATATAGTTTTTCTTTTTCTAACGTTGCAATACGCATTTCTTTTTTTTCGGTTTCATATTTAACTTCAAGATCACTGATCAGGTTCTGAGAATTTTTGTTTGTCATTTCTCTGAAAACATCAATATATCTGTAAAAAGACGCAGCAGCTTTTTCCTTGTTTCCTAAATGAATGTTAGAAACCACGATGTCTCCAATGATGTATGGAGCCTGATCTAAGCTTGTTGAGTCGATCTCCCATGCTTTCGTAGCAGCAAGTTCTCCTTCTTTATATCGCTCTTGAGCAATATAAACTTCTGACAGAATGCGCCAGGCAGCAATTAAAACAAAAGGGTCGTTCAGTTCTGTTGCTATTTTTAAGCTTGCATTAGCACATATCTCAGCATTTGTGTGATCTGCAAAGCCCTCTGCATAAATCAAAGCCAACGATCCTAATGCGGCAGACTCAGTCGATTTATCTTTATATATTTGTGATAATTCAATCGCATTCTTCTGATATTTTAATGCCTCATCGTAATTTTTTTCGATTCGATGTATAGAGCCCAAGCCATAAAAAATCAGTATTTTTATTCGGGTATAATCCAATTCGTCTGCTATTACCAATGCTCTTTCTGAATAATGTATTGCCCGTTCATTATTTTCTAAGCCTCGGTGTATTTGTCCTAAATTTGTTAAAATTACAGCCTGTTGCATTTTATCATTTTTATCGTTGCGTTTTTCATATATAGATAACGCTTTTAAAAGATAGTCGATCGCCGTGATGGATTTTCCTAATCTGGAATATAAAGAAGCGATACTTACATGTACAAAAGCTTCCTGGTGATCAATTTTTTCTTTTATCGCAATATCAAGCGCTTCGTTAAATAATTCGATTGCTTTATCATATTCTCCTTTGGCTTGAAAAGCTCGCCCCATATAGTCTTTACAAATAGAAATCCATAATAATTTTTTTTCTTTTTTAGAAAGAGTATAAGCTTTTTCGGCATATGAAATAGCTTTGTCTGGGTCATTGTATAAGAAGAAATAACAGATATTGTTATATATACCGAATTTCTCAATAGAAGTCAATTTCTGTGTCTCCAGTACATTTATTAATGAATCGGCATTTATCTGCGTATGCAGATGCAATGAACAAAGAAACAGGGCGGCAATAAAGATAATTCGTTTCATGGTGTGATTAGATTGGTTTTGACAAAAGTAGTTATTAAAAATCAATAAAATAAAAAATAATGAAAGAATTATTATCCCTAAAAGTGGGGTATTTTTGTGGGATATATCAGATGTATTTTTTGATAACGCTGCTTTTTGTGACTGTATAGGAGGAAACCCTATAAATGGGGTGTTTTTTGTTTTTGTTTTGTTCTATGTTTGTAACATAAATTATAAATCAATATATTTATGAAATGGTATTTGAAAGTTTTGAGGCAGTATGCCGATTTTGAAGGGCGTGCGTGCAGGGAAGAGTATTGGATGTTTGTGTTGTTTAATGTCATCTTTTCGTTTGCCGCTTCGTTTATCGGAGTGATTCTTTTTATTGCGGCAGAAAAGACGAATTTGTTGCTTTTACCTTACTTGTATCTTTTTGCTGTTTTGATTCCCGGTTTGGCCGTGTCGGTCAGACGATTACACGATACCGGCCGAAGTGCCTGGTATTTACTCATTAATATGATACCCATTGTCGGCGGTATCTGGTTATTTGTTCTGATGCTGTCGGATAGTCAACCGGAGAAAAATCGTTATGGAGAAAACCCGAAAACGACTGGAATTCAAAGTCCGTTTAATTGTTTTAAATCAGCCGCAGTAGCCTTGATAATAACAAGTGTTACCTGGATATTTGTAAATCTGATGACATCATTATTGAATTATATATGGATGGAATTCGGGAGAGATGCAGAACTATTCTATATTTTTATGAATAATACACAGCAGATTCTGTCGGGCTTTTTATTACGCTTAAGCGGCATTCAGTTACTTTACTTACTTATTCCGACAGGATTGCTGATTGTTGGATTTGTAATGTTACAAAAGAAAACGATAACAGACAGTGCCGCCTATATTATATTATCTATTGCAGGTGTTTGGATTTTTCTGCGATGTTATGATCTTTATGTGAATTTTATTGTATACCCGAAGTATTTATACCAAAAATCTGCACCTGCAGACTTGCAGGGACAAAAGTGGGAAAAAGTTCTCAATAGCAGTCAGATAAGCGAAAAATGTTTTTGTTTCGGTCTTTGCGAAAAGACAAAAAAAAGACGATTTAAGACGGAGTTTGTAACCCAATTCGTACCCCTCAAAA
>JAITVS010000137.1 GCA_031285685.1 Tannerella sp. | reverse complement strand
GTGTTTTTTTGTGGGGGGGGGGGCCACCCCCGCCGCGGGTTCGGGCGTCTGTGGCGGGGGGGGGGGGGGGGGGGCCCCCCCCCCGACCCTACCTTACACCGTAGTCTCTTCGTCGTTTCCTAATGAAAGTTGATTTCTGTGACAAAAATGAATGCCCTCTTGTTTTCGGCCTGATATTGAGCTATAATTAGACTATTAACAGACTGAAAATGTAGTTAGGGGGATTTACAATGAAAAATACCGACCCTATTTATTTAGATACTTACATTTTACAAAAAGACATGAGGATACGAATGCCAAAGGCGATTTTAACTAACTTAAATGCCAAGTGCGGGGAAACTGAATTTGGTATTTTTTATGATCCTACAAACTCGCAAATTATTCTCAAGAAGGTGAAGGCGGAGGAAGCAGATGAAACTAATGAACAAAACTGAAATCTTGGTGGACACTGATTATGATAATCAAACGATTCATATAGATACTCCTCCACTTCATAAGAACAGAAATACACACCTTGCAGGCACATTTCAGCTTAATCGAGATGAGGCCATTCATTCTTGGTACTCATATATTGAGGGATATTCTTCTTGTTTCATCGATAAAATTCTTGACAGTCTGTCTGAGGAAAAAATCAATACTATATACGACCCTTTTTGTGGAACAGGAACAACCCCGCTTGTTGCTGCGCAGAGAGGTTATTCGACTTATTTTAGTGAATCAAACCCGTTTATGGTAGCAGTTATTGAAGCGAAAATAAACTGCGTAAAGAGACTTGTGGATTCAGGTATAGGTGCTTCCATACTTAGCAACTTCATGGCAAATCTGAACCATAATGGTATGCAATTATCATTAACCCCTATTGAATATGGAGGCTTTGAAAAATTCTATAATAATGATGTTTTAGTTAGTGTTTTGGATATTAAAAATCAAATAGCAAAGGTCTCGGATAACGATAGTCGCTCATTATTAATGCAGGCGCTATCTTCCATTCTTGTTTCGGCATCTAAAATGGTTCGGCGCGGCGATCTTCGCTTTGCTTTGGAAGGCGAAAAAAAGCAAGATGATTCTAATGTATATAGATTGTTTTGCAAAAAAGTTGAGGATATGATTCGCGACATTTCAGCTATTGGTTCACAAATAACCAGTTATTCTAAGATGCTCAGTTTTGATGCTCGGGATATTAATATAGAGGATCAAATTGACTGCGTAATAACATCTCCGCCGTATCTGAATGGGACAAACTATATTCGCAATACAAAATTAGAGTTGAAATTGAATGAATTTGTTGAAACCGAAAATGACTTGCCATTGTTCCACGCGAAAGGGATAATTGCCGGAATAAATAATGTTTCTAAGAGAAATGGAAATATTCCAATTCTCCCGATTGTTCAACCATATATAGATGAACTTTTACCTCAAGCATATGATGCAAGAATCCCAAAAATGGTTGCCGGATATTTCAACGATATGAATAGCGTTATTGAGCGTCTTAAACACGCAATGAAGCATGGCGCTGTATTTATTATGGATATAGGCGATTCTCAGTTCGCAGGTGTCCATATCCCAACGCATGACATTTTGTCAGTTATTTGTGAATCTCACGGATTTGTTAAGTTTGATGAAGAAATACTAAGAGAAAGACGTTCGAAAAACGGCATGGTTCTTTCACAGCGGCTCTTAAAGTTTCGCCTAAATAAACCGTGTTCGCACGAAGAACGCTTGAAAAAGCAAGCCGAAAACTTTATTAACTTCATGCCATATAAAAAAGCACCATATGATGGTCGTAACTGGGGTCATCCTTGGCACTCTCTATGTTCGTATCACGGTAAACTCAAGCCCTCCATTGCACATTTTTTAGTCTCCCACTTTACTGAGCGAGGAGATACGGTTCTTGACCCCCTTGGCGGCGTAGGGACAATACCATTTGAAGCTTGTTTGCAAGGTCGTATTGGTATTGGAAACGATTTAAGCGAAATGGCTTATGTTGTATCAAAGGCAAAACTTGAAAAAGTGACTGAGTCAGAAGCCTTGGCAGAGATACATCTGCTAAAAAGCTTCATTGATAACAATGTCCAGAGTTCATTTGTTGGAGATGAGCAAAATAAATATTCGTCATTCGGGTTTAATGGTAAATTGCCGGAATACTTCCACCCTGATACATATAGGGAGATTATCTGTGCTCGAAGGTACTTTTTAGGGCGGTTATCAAAAATAACCGCTGCAGAAAGCATGGTGCTTTCTGCTTTACTCCATGTGCTTCATGGGAATCGACCGTATGCACTATCACGAAATTCCCATCCGCTTACCCCTTACGCGCCAAAAGGTGATTTCACCTACAAGAATGTTGTTGAGCATATAACGAATAAAGTGAAGTCGTCATATAGACAAGGCGATTTTTCCAATTATGTACAAGGTCATTCGCTCTTTGGAAATTACACTGATATTGCTTGCTTAGATGGCAAGGTGGATGCTGTAATTTGTTCCCCACCATTTGCTGATTCCATTCGTTTCTATATGATGAACTGGATGCGGCTCTGGTTATGCGGATGGGAAGCGAACGATTACAAAACCGCTGACGAAAAATTCCTTGACCGAAAACAGCATACAAACTTTTCTGTTTATCAACCGTTCTTCGAGATGTGCCACAGGGTATTAAAAGCAAACGGACGTGTTGTTTTGCATCTTGGAAAGACTGAAAAAGTTAATATGGCCAATGAATTAATGATTAATGCAAATAATTATTTTAAAGAAGTTTATCGAGGAAGCGAGAGCGTATCCGAGCTTGAAAAGCATGGGATTAAAGACAAGGGTGGGACTCTGGAACATCAATTTCTGTTCCTAATTCGCAAATAGACACGAGGCGAGTGGTTCATTTCCATTCGCCCCGCACTTTTTATATTATTGTTACAGAATTTGGATACTTGCCTGTCCGGCGGCGGTATTCTTCCGCTAAGTCAACTTTGCCGCCTATTACTCGCTTAAGCGAATCGTTTATTTTGTCAGCGGTCAAAATTCCGTCCCGGATTTTTTGGTAATCTGCTTCCATCAAAAAATTATCATAAAACCAAACTACATTATCAACCAATAAATCTAATACTTCTTGGTTGATACCGCGATATGTAAGCATATCCATTGATAACCCAGTAATCTCGCTCAGCCTTAGCAATTTGTCTTTCGAATAATATTCGACTGGGAAATGGTCGCTTTTTTGTGAATTGTGTGTTCCGCAAAGACACGTTGCTGTTTCATCAAGTCTATAAAGATATGCTAACGGCATTGTATGGTCGAGATGCATTTCATCAAGAGGTAATTGTTTAC
>JAITVS010000132.1 GCA_031285685.1 Tannerella sp. | reverse complement strand
CAAATATTCAAAGAGCGATGAAGGTCAGGTCTACACCTGGGCTTCTGGTACATACGATGGGAAAAATCGCCATCGCATTCATTTATCTAATTTTTTAAATACTGATTCGCATTATTAATAAAATAGAAGAAGATCTCGAAGAGATTACAATAAAAATAAGAAGAGGTGATGTAATCATGGAATTTGAGCTGAGAAAAAAAGTATATCTGAAAAAGTGAATCCATACAATTTCAACAAATATAAATCACATTACATCGGACTGCTACGCCTTGGGTTGCCGATTGTTATCGGGCAAATCGGGATGATTGTTGTCGGTTTTGCGGATACATTCATGATTGGACATCACAGTACGGAAGAATTATCGGCAGCATCGTTTGTTAATAATGTATTCAATCTGGCCATTATATTCGGAACGGGTTTTTCTTACGGATTAACTCCTATTATCGGCGGGTTATTCGGTCGTAAGAAATTTGCACAGGCAGGAGGTATGTTTAAAAACAGTCTGGCTGCCAATGTGCTCATTGGATTTATATTGACATTTATGATGGGAATTCTTTATTTTAATGTGGAGAATCTGGGTCAGCCACCGGAGCTCATGCCATTGATAAAGCCTTATTATATTATTCTGTTGGTTTCGCTTATATTCATCATGCTGTTTAATAGTTTTAAGCAGTTTGCCGATGGTATTACGGATACGCGTATTTCCATGTGGTTGTTGTTGGGTGGGAATATATTGAATATTGCAGGTAATTATATTCTGATAAATGGAAAGTTCGGAATGCCTGAACTGGGTTTATTCGGAGCAGGAATCAGTACCTTGTTTTCAAGGGTAGCCATGGTTGCGGTTTTTGCCTGTATTTTTTTCTTTACCAAAAGATATGATTTGTATAAAGCCGGATTTAAAAGTTCTGTATTAAACAGGATTGATTTTTCCCGGCTTAATCGGATCGGTTGGCCGGTCGCCTTACAAATGGGAATGGAATCCGCATCGTTTAGTCTGAGTGCAATCATGATTGGCTGGCTTGGCTCAATAGCTTTAGCGGCACATCAGATTATGGTTACGATTTCTACTGTAAGTTTTATGATGTTCTATGGAATGGGAGCTGCTATTGCTGTAAGAGTTAGCAATTTCAGAGGTATGAATGACGTGGGAAATGTACGGAATTCAACCTATGCGGGAATGCATATTATTATTCTGATGGTAATTATTACATCTTCATTTGTTTTTTTCTCCCGTAATTATATTGGTAGCTGGTTTACTGATAATATGGATGTCAACCTGATGATCGTAACACTTGTTTACCCATTACTGGTATATCAATTAAGCGATGGCCTGCAAATTACTTTTGCGAATGCATTAAGAGGAATTGCCGATGTGAAAATAATGATGATAATCGCTTTTGTTTCTTATTTTATAGTAGCTTTGCCCGTTGGCTATATTTGCGGTTTTGTCCTTGATTGGGGAGCGCCCGGTGTGTGGATGGCTTTTCCTTCTGGTCTCAGTTGTGCCGCTTTATTAATGATATGGAGATTTCGAAAGAAAACCGGATCCGGTTGAAAGAATAGTAAAACATGAGTTGAGATGAAAGCTGTGCCTCAATATGATTTTTATAAGATGAAGTATGGAGAAGAACTCCTGATTGATATTGTTCTGTTAGATGATATCAAAAAGTATATGGAGGTTCACCCTGTTCATACACTGTCTTATTTTGATATCACATTTATAGAGGATGGAGAAGGCGCTTTTTCTGTAGATGACAAACATTATATGGTGGGTAGGGGAGATGTCGTATTCTCAATGCCCGGAGAGATCCGGACATGGGATAAAGATCGTATCAAAAGCGGCTATGCACTGATTTTCGAAGAGGAGTTTTTACTTTCCTTTTTTAATGATCCGCAGTTTTTGTTGCACCTGTCTTTTTTTAATCCCTGGAGGATTTCCGCAAAAGTGAGTGTCTCCGATATTCAGACACGGGTTCATGAACTAATTCGAAGTATTCTTTCGGAAATAAGAGATTATCAGGCAAAAGACAAGCATATATTAAGGGCATTGCTTTATGAAATGCTGATGCTTCTTCATCGTGAATATAAAAAACAGACAATTCCTGATGGCAAAAATAATTCAAACCGGCATGCGCATACGTTTATGACACTTGTAAACAAAGATTTCCGGGATCATCACGATATCAAATATTACGCTGATAAACTATGCATAACGCCTAATCATCTGAACGAAGTCGTGAAGAAAACGGTAGGTATAAATGTCAAATTGTATATCCAGAATAAACTACTCCTGGAGGCGAAAAAGCTGTTATCTTATACAAGCCTTTCTGTTTCTGAAATTTCCGAACGTTTAAGTTTTGATAATCCGTCTTATTTTATCCGTTTCTTCAAAAGTCGGACGGGCTTTACTCCGCTTTATTACCGCAATAACATGACCAACCCTTAAAAGTGATATTTTCCCCTTTATTTGTGTTTTCAATGAAACCGGAGGCTAACCTATTTTTGTGCATTATTAATTTAAAATAGGAAACTATGGAAGAAAAAAGCATAAAAGCAATGATTATCAGAATGGAAAAAGCAGCGTTGGAAGAATGGAATAGAGGAAATCCTTCCGGCTATCTGGCAATTTATGCTCCGGATATTACTTATTTTGATCCGATGCAGATTAAGAGAATTGACGGTTTTGAGAAAATGGAGCAGATGTATGAAGAGGTGCGGGGTAAAGTTGCGGTGGATCGGTATGAAATGCTCGATCCGGTTGTTGAATTATCGGAAAGTATGGCGGTTTTATCCTATAATTTAGTGTCATATTCCGGGAAGGATGTCTGGAGATGGAATTGTACGGAGGTATATCAATTGAACTCAGACCATCAATGGAAAATTATTCATAACCATTGGTCATTAACCCCGCCAAGCACGGAACCTGCTTTATGATGGTATGCGATAGTTCAGTATTATTCCTTTTATTAATGAGTGAAAACATGATATATTTATTCTCTGTTGCCTGGTAAGTTATTTTTAAAATTTAATATATTTGTATCCGTTGTAAGCGGATGAAAAAAGACAATCAAACTATTGATGATATGAAATTAAAACAATTAATACTGCTGACCGGATTACTATTAATCAATTATGCGGATGCTTTCTCCCAAAGTGTTCAATGTCAAAAACAGGAATTTGTATATAAATCGGTCAAGGGGCACGATATAAAAGCAACTATTTTTCTGCCTGCATCGAAGGAAAAACTTCCGGTTGTGATCTATTTTCATGGGGGTGGTTTCATTTTTGGGAATAGAGATCAAGGATTAGAAATTCCTCTTAAAGAACAACTCCTTGCTAATGGCTATGCAGTCGTCTCGGCTGATTATAGATTAGCCCCGGAAACAAAACTTGATGAAATACTTAAAGATGTAAGCGATGTCATTAAATGGATTAAACAAAACGGACAACAGAAATATAATATCGATACCGATAAGGTTGCAGTTGCGGGAGGATCAGCAGGAGGGTATTTAGCTCTCTCCTCCGGCTTTAATCCGGATTTTATGCCGGATGCCATTATTGCGATTTCAACGCCGACCGGATTTTCAACGGCAAATATTCAGATGGGAGATTTGACTGTACTGGATCAGCCCGGACCATATGACATCGTCAAAGATTCTGTGGTTTCATACGGAGATTATGACAGCAGAATGGATTTATGGAGATTTCTTGGGAGGAACCGGTTGGCATTATTTGAGATTTTTGGTTTTGATCCTGCAAAAGAACCAGAAAAACTAGAAAGGTATACATTGACAAATAATGTAAAATCCAATTTTCCGCCTACTTTGCTTATTCATGCTAAAAATGACCGTCTGATAGATTTACAACAGGTAAATGAATTTTATATCTTCTTGACAGAGAAGCAAGTCAAAGCAGAATTACATCTTGTGGAAAACGGACATAGCAGCGAACTGATCAAGCAACATCCGGAAGTAATTGAAAAAATAATTGATTTCTTGAAAACTCAAATGCAATAATAGAACCTGAGGTCAAATAAATCAGGCACTATCACGACATTACTTTCTAAAGTAAGATACTACGGTTTATTTATTTTTCTACACGGAAATAATCGAAATCGGCATACCCTTTTCCCCGGACAATATTAGGCGAACTGCAAAATATTCCCATTTTTCCGCCGATCCATGTGCCGGATACAACCGGATAGCGTTTACCCAAATCGGAAAAATGAACTCCGTCCGTGCTATAGGAGTAACTGCATTCTTCATTTTCATAAATATGGATGCGGAACCATGCTTTGTTACTGTCCGTATCGACTGAGGTCAGCTCTTCGGGAACGACGGCTAACCGGTCATTTCGTCCGCTGACTACAGAAATGCGGTTTCCGTTTTCACCCCGAATGAGAGCGATATAAGTATATTCGTTTCCCATAACGATTGCTCCGGCCCGTTCTCCGGTATCAGTAAACCGGGTTTCGACGTAAGTCGTAGCCGTAAATGCCGGTGCCGATAATTTTTGAAGTAACAGGTTTCCGGCAAAATACAAATTGCCATGTTCCGACGGGCATGGTTCGGCAAAAAGCCGCATATAATCCGGACGGGCATATAATGAAAACCAACGTGGATTTTCGTGCGCCTGCCATTGCCATTGTAAACCTAACTTTCCCGTATGAAATTCGTCGGAAGTTTGAGGGATACGCATTGGGTGACTTTTTCCTACATTCGGTTTGCGATGAGTCAATATGGGAAAACCGCTTCCGTCACCATCCGGATCTTCACCGATGATAATCCAGTCATCATCTGTCCAACGGGCCGGTTGCAGATGATTAATTCTTCCGTAAGCACCTTTCGACTGAAAATGGATAAACCACCATTCACCGGTCTGGGTTTGAACGAGACCACCCTGATGCGGGCCGTTTATGCCGTTTCCAGGTTCAAGAACTCTACGTGCTTCATAAGGACCATAAATGTTTCGTGAACGTAATACAGTTTGCCAACCGTCAGCAACCCCGCCTGCCGGAGCGAAGATATAATACCATCCGTTTCGTTTCATCATTTTCATACCTTCCAGTATAGGATTTTCTTCAATGTTGTGATAGACGATGGTTCCGTTGTCGAGCAACTGTAAGCCATCCCATGACATTTTGTGAATAATCGCGGGGCCGCCACGATGAATACTGTGTACCAGCCAGGCCTGTCCGTCTTCGTCCCAGAATGGACATGGGTCTTCCCACTTTTCTACATCCACGATATGGTTGAGCTCCCATTTGCCAAGCGGATCGGTTGCTCTGGCGACAAAAAGTCCGTCATTGGGTGTACAGAAATAAACATAGAACATCCCTTCGTGATGACGGATGGAAGGCGCCCAGGAGCCTTGTCCGTGAACAGGATGATTGTATTTTTGTAAGGGGAGCTTGTCGCAAATATGATTGACGATTTCCCAGTTAACCAAATCATAGGAATGTAACAACGGAATGCCCGGCATACAGGTAAAACTTGAAGCAATCATCCAGTAATCGTCGCCAACCCTTATTACATCAGGGTCCGAATAGTCGGCATAAATAATCGGGTTGGTATAAGTTCCGTCGCCATTGTCGGGAGACCATTGACTATGCATGAACGCTGCATTTATCAATAGTAGTGATAGTAAGGTTATTTTATTAATCATAAGTCTTTAGGGTTTATCCTGTTCTGTTTTGCTTTTGTCTGAGCAGAAATATAAAAGAAGGAAGATGATGTGAATGCAATGATAAAAAAAATGATTCTTTTTACGAAACGAGATTGTTTGTGAGAATAAGAGATATAGTTGTATTCAGTTTTCATTTTTACCATAGGAATAACAATTTAATTTTCTCAAAATTACAATTAAAAATTTGTCTATGAAAATATGTTACACTGAATATTTGCATAATTGTTCAGGCTGACTTCTAATGTACCGGTTATTTCTTTTGTCAATCTACCTCAAAAACAGATAGCCGGTTGGTTGCAGAAGTTTCTTCCTATTGTTTTTCTGCAAACTTTTGGTGTTTGGAAAGTCTGGTAAGTGTTTTTGCCATTCTATCCACTTTCGTTTGATCTGTCTTGGCAGAATATATCCACTTGACGTAATTGTATTGTTCATTTTCATTAAGCGAATTAAAAAAATGCAATGCTTCAGTGTCGTCTTGCAAACATAACAATAGTTCTTCGGGAACTTCCAGCGGTTCGTTGTCGGGATATAAAATAACGTGAATATAATCACCTGCTTCCTTTTTAATTTTCTTTCTGAGTTCAGCCTTTACGGATAGCATTAATGTTCCCTTTCCTGACGGCATTAAATGGTATTTGCTGATTTCAACGCCGTCGATACTGCCTTTTACTTTTACCCAACTAAATGGGGATTTTTTATCAGGCAGAATTTCCGGGATAATCGCATATGTCCAACCATATTTACCGGGGAATTTTTCAAGCAAATATTCTTTATTTACCAATGGCTTTTCATTCATAATCTTGCTATTTTTCATTCACTTTTTTACCGTATCTTTTATTGAAAAGAGAATCTTTAACTTTGAAGATTACCCAGTTTTTGTCTTTCATATACGCCAAAAATGCTGCCCGGCCTTTTTCTTTGATCATTTCAATTCCTTTACTGCGATCCGAACTCTCAATCCACGAGGCAACTCTGAGCAATAGAGGATTATACTTTTTACAAGCCTTTGTGGATGCATATTTTGTACAATCGGCACAGGTGAAAAAATCATTTTCTGTACAACACGATTTTACCTGACATTTTTTATACATAACGGCGGATTTCGCTGAACTTCCCCTGCAACCTTCGCATTTACCTGACGTAAATGCGGAACAGGCTTTGCAATAAAGCCCGCAGTACGCAATGAATTGTTCATTGCCGGCCATTTGTTCACTTTGGCTTTGATGCTTGTTTGTCATTGTATTATCATTTTAGTGAATAATTATTTTTCTTTAAATCCGAATCTGTGAGGGCAAACAATATTGCAAATATATAACATAATGGTGACAACAGTATGTCAGTAGCCTTCTTTCACTTGTGCGACAATTAACTGTTACATAATTCATGTATTTCATTTATATGAAGATGCAGATGCGATAAATATCCCTCTATCATTTCTTTAAGAGTGACTTTTTCTCCCTCAAAGTCATGCCAATCGTTATCAAGCTTTGTTAAGTCAACAGACTTGATGATTTGGATCATATGCAAATTGTAATATTTCCACAATTGGATGAGGCTTTCCCAATCTGCATGCTGATAATCCTGCAATGCAATCCATAAGTCATTATCCTGGCGATAATCAGGGAAAACGAGATTTTTGTTGTACTGTAACCGAATCATTCTTTGATGGTTGTTAGATGCGGAATCAATAAGATGACCCAATATTTGTTTGATGGTTCGGTTCTGCTTATTTAATTCAGAACTAATTATTTCTGTATTTAACGAACTCAAGAAAGGTTCTTCTTTGCTTACAACTTGTCGGATACCCTCTGTTACGTGAGAAAAAATACTGTCAGCCATAGTTTTATATTTTTAATTGTTAAAATTTAAATTTTACATTTCTGATTTAAGAGCAAAATTACAGCTATTCATAAACGAACGCTTGTAAAAAACTGACTTGTTGACCGCATTAGGCTTAATTTGACCGTATCAGGTTTATTCTGCAATCATTGGAAAAGAATGTAGAATGTGGTTTTCTTGATGCAAGGTATTCTGTTGGAGAGCATCCCGAAAGCGATCTGAAATCTTTTACTAAATGAGAATGATCATAGTAACCACAAATATAGGCAACTTTAGTTATATCGAGCGTAGGATTATTTTGTAATATGTGTAGCACCTTTTGGAAACGGATGATCCTTATATATTCTTTTGGACTGACTCCTGTATATTGCGTAAAGATTCTTTTGAAATGTCTATACCCTAAACACGCATTATCTGCAAGTTCTGAAACATTCAATTGCGCTTCATTCTTAATCAATTGAATAGAACGCAGAATCCGATTGTAATTGTAATTGCTTGCATTATTTAGTCTACCGATAAGACATTTTTCTATCTCTTGAATACACGTTGAAATATCCTCCTCATTTGCAATAAACCTTTCAAGATTGATTAAACCGGCATTTCCTAAGTCATCAATATCAATATAGTGATTATACAATTCACTTGCAGGGTGAGATAAAAATGGTATAATTCCTAACGGGTGAAATACAATAGCTATCATATCAATATTGCCGGAAAAAAGTAAAGTGCCGGGAGCAGATAATTGTCCCCGGATAAAATTCTTCGGTTGCTTTTCACCATTGGAAAAAAGCATATCACATCCTCGATGAAATACAAGATGGACACACCCTGATGGTATTGTTTGAATATTTTTATTCACACAACTATCGGTTTGCAGTATCCAATAGTATTTAACATATTGAGATAGTAACGATGAAGGATATATTACTTTGCTACTGTTCAATTCTCTGCTTAAATATGAAATTGTTTTAACACTTCTGAAAAACGAACTTCTCTGTTCCGTTTTGCACAAAGATAACACCGCATTGCAAATAATCGTTTTTCTTTAATTCTACTTTAACAGATTAAAAAAACGAGCGCAAAAGTCAGGACAAACACATTCAATTATTTGGCATTCAAATGATTAATTAGTATATTTGCGGTATGGATAGAAAAGCAAACAA
>JAITVS010000128.1 GCA_031285685.1 Tannerella sp. | reverse complement strand
AACATACATTCGGGAAAATCTAAAAGATCTTTATCCGCCGGAAGAAATACGCAGCATCATCCGTCTGATATTATCCGATGTATGCGGATTGTCATATAGTCAACAAATTCTATGCAAAGATAAACAAATCCCTGAAAACGAAAAAAGAGGGATCTGCGCAATTGTAGACAGACTCAAAAAAAAGGAGCCGCTTCAATATGTTTTAGGTGAAACAGAGTTCTACAGCCTCCCGATAAAAGTAAATCCTGCAGTCCTGATACCTCGTCCGGAAACAGAAGAATTAGTGGATATGATCATAAAATCACCATTCGTTAAGTCATATCCGAAACAATCGCCGCTCCGTATTCTTGACATAGGAACCGGAAGCGGATGTATTGCGATAGCATTGGCTAAGCACATCCCTAACGCAACAATAACTGCAGCCGACATTTCGGAAAAGGCACTTCGAACAGCAAAATGCAACGCCCGGCTGAATGACACGGACATCTGTTTCATACAGGCAGATATTCTGAATACGGCAAAAGCAATGGAACTGATTCCCGGAAATTTTGATATCATAGTAAGTAATCCTCCCTATATCAAAGAAGAAGAAAGAGCTTCCATGGATGCTAATGTTCTTGATTTCGAGCCTCCTCTCGCACTATTTGTTCCGGATAACAATCCGCTTTTATTTTATAAGGCCATAATCGACTTTGCTGTGCAAAAGCTGGTCCCGGAAGGTATGATCTATTTTGAAATAAACGCGCAGTGTGATGTAATAACCAATGAAATGTTTCATAAAAAAGGATTTATACAAACAGATGTTATCTGCGACTTATCCGGTAAGAACAGATTTATATCAATAAAAAATCAATTCGCATGAAAAGTGAATCCGAAATGCTGAACACCTTGGCGAAATACTGCTCACAGGCAGAACGATGCCTGTATGACGTACGAAAAAAGATAAGTGCTGAGAATTTATCCGAAGATGTGGAAAAACGAATCATAAACAGACTTCTTCAAGAAAAATTCATCGATGAAGGACGTTTCTCCCGCAGCTTTGTCAACGACAAATTCAAATTTAATCACTGGGGACGTATCAAAATCATCTACGAACTAAAAAAACGAAATATAAAACCGGAAGTCTATTACGATGCCATTGAAACTATTGACGAAGACGAATACGTCTCTGTGTTGACCGATTTGCTGAAAAACAAGAAACGTACGACAAAAGGCCGTTCTCCACAAGATGTCTTTCAGAAACTATATCGCTTCGCATCTTCAAGAGGATTCGAATCACCACTCATTATCAGCGTATTAAATGGTTTTCTCAAAAACATAGATAATGATTGATTTGCTAAATGATTTTGTAAACCTGTTTTACCCGAATCTTTGCATGCTGTGTAAAAAGCCACTTGTCCGAAACGAACAGCATATTTGCCTTAATTGCCTGTGTGATCTGCCCAAAACCAGTTATCACATGAACAAAGGCAACCCGGCCAGGGCTCTGTTTTCCGGATACACACAGGTAAACGAAGCCACGGCTTTTTTATTTTTTGAAAAAGACGGTATAACACAAAAACTTATTCATTCGTTGAAATATAAAGGAAATAAAGTATTAGCGGAGTACTTAGGCAGAACGGCAGCGCTTGAGCTCAAGAATTACGGCTTTTACGCATCAGCAGACACGATCATACCAATACCACTTCACGCTAAAAAAGAAAAACAACGCGGATACAATCAATCCGAATTAATCGCAAAAGGAATATCTTCCATATACGGATGTAAAATGGAAAACAAACTGCTGAAACGCATTTCCGATACTAAATCACAAACGCGCAAATCAGTCTACGACCGTCATGTGAATGTTGAAGAAGTTTTTGTAATAACAGATGCTGAGTACTTATACGGAAAACATATCCTTCTGGTTGATGATGTAATAACAACCGGAGCAACAGTCGCATCCTGCATTGAAGCTTTACTTTCCGTACCGGAAATCAAAATCAGTATATTCTCTTTATCAATCGCACGGGAATATTGATAAAAAGGCTATATTTTGTTTATAATCAGAATATAGCTTCATTTCGGTAATAAAAAAACAAGTTTTTGTATTACACTCAATTTTCGCTATATTTGCAACATATTTTTCATCTAAAAAGAACCATTATGACTGTAAAAAAAACAAATCTTAAATTCTGCGGACTATTATTTGCCGCATGCATAATGCTTTCATGCATTATATCCTGTACAGAAAAGAAACACAACACGTTAACAGAAGAAGAAAAAGCTGCAGGCTGGCAACTACTCTTTGACGGAGAAACGATGAATGGCTGGAAAGACTATAACAAGCCTACATTAACTCAACCATGGCATGTAGTAAACGGATGTATACAGGCCAAAGGAGATGGCAGTGACTCCGATGGCTATATTGTAACAGACAAAGAATATGAAAATTTCGAATTGTCATGGGACTGGAACCTGTCTAAAGGAGGGAACAGCGGCATGCTTTATCATGTTGTTGAAAACAAACTATTTAAGGTCCCATACGTAACCGGCCCCGAATATCAGCTGATAGACGAGCCAAATTTCCCGGAAAAGTTGGAAGAATGGCAAAAACTTGGCGTTGACTATGCCATGTATCTGCCTGATAAAAATCTGATGAAAGTAAATCCTGCCGGAGAATGGAATAATTCAAAAATCGTATTCGACAACGGACATGTAGAACACTGGCTTAATGGCGTTAAGATACTTGAATTTGAAGCATGGACAGAAGACTGGTTCAAACGTAAAAACAGTGGCAAATGGGCGCATGCACCTGAATACGGCCTGGCTCACAAAGGAGTTATTTGCTTGCAGGATCATGGCTATCCGGCATCTTTCCGCAATATAAAGATCAAAGAACTCCCACGTAAGACAAAGGAAGTCAACTTGTTTAACGGCGTCGACCTGAAAGGCTGGGAAGCTTATGGAACAGAAAAATGGTATGTTGAGGACGGCATCCTTATTTGCGAAAGCGGCCCCGACAAACAATACGGCTATCTTGCCACACGCGAATATTATGACGACTTCGACCTTACAGTGGAATTCAAACAGGAAGCTGACGGAAACTCCGGTGTATTTATCCGTTCTTTCATAGAAGAAGGCGTTAAAATAAACGGATGGCAGGTTGAAGTTGCTCCTAAGGGTCATGATACAGGAGGCATCTACGAATCTTACGGACGTGGTTGGCTTATTCAGATTGCGGACGAAAAAGAAGAAATACTGAAAGAAGGCGAATGGAATACGATGCGCATAAAAATACAGGGCGACAATGTTATAACATGGCTTAACGGTGAAGAGATGGTTAATATCCGTGATGAAAAAATCGGAGCAGGTAAAGGGCGTATCGCTCTTCAGATACATGATGGAGGCGGCATAAAAGTTCTATGGAGAAATTTGAAACTGAAAACTTTATAATGTAATCTTTTATGAATAAAAAAATCCCCGGTTCTTTGAACTTGGGGATTTTTTCCTTTTTATTATAATTAAAATCAACTGCCGGACTTTCCTGAAGCTACCTGTTTACTTCTTTCAACAGATTGAAGAGCAAGATATTTATCTCCAAACTGCTTCAGGTTATCTAATTCCGTTTCAAACTGATCCTGATGTTCTTCCTCGACCTTGACCAGATCTTCAAACAATGTTTTCGACGCAGCGTCAAGATTTGCGCCACACTCCTGTGCCCAGGCATTATATTCATTAATGCTGGTTGTCTCCATTTCATATGCTTTTTCAAGCATTGCCTGCGGATCCGTCATATAAGCAACTTTACCATGAGGTATCATTTCGACTTCACCCTTAAGATATAAAATACGCTCGGCCAGCATTTCAACATGTATCATCTCAACAATGGAGATACGCTTAAACATCTGTGACAATAATTCATATCCGAGATCATCACAACGGAAATGAAAATACATATACTGATGAACAGCTATCAATTCTTCGTTTACTGCCTGATTTAATAATTTAATACTTTTTTCTCGTTCCATAATTATTATTATTTTAGTATGACATAAAACCCTCTTAATTATAACAATTAAGATCGCTCAAAGTTAAACAAAAAAACACAAAAAATGAAAATTTACTCAATATTTTCATAAAAAGAAAATCTTTCGTACAGGTATAATGCTCCGGTATCTGAAATTTGTTTTTTTCTTCAGTCAGCACGTTCCTGATTTGTCGAAAAAGCGGGCCGGATATGTCCGTACAAATGAGCATCCATCCACTTTACTCCACGCACTGTTGAGATCCATGTTTGGAAGAAACAATTTCCGACTTTATAACACAGTTTATTTGTGTACTTTCATTTTTACGACTAACTTTAACGCGCATAAAAGAGAACACGGATAAAATGCGCCGGAAATAAATTGCAAATTTAACACTATATTAAAATGCCAGTTATAACAATTGAAGGAGGTCAAATAACCCCAGAGCAAAAAAGAGAATTAATTTCTAAAATGACACAACTTGCATCAGAAATCATGAATATTCCATCGGATTTTTTTATGATTACAATTAAGGAATTACCGGATGAAAATATAGGAATTGGAGGTAAAACAATTGACATAATTAAAGAAAATCACAAAAAGGGATTGCATTGATATTTTAACTTAAAAGATTATCACAAACAGATGCCCCCAAGCAGCAAGTATTTAAATTAGAAAATAGACTAAATATAAACGATATGGATAGTATAGATATAAAAAGGGTTTCGCTTAGCGATATCGACCTATTACAAAAAATCAGCAGACAAACTTTTTTCGAAACGTTTTCATCAAGAAACACAGAAGAGAATATGAAAAAATATCTGGAAGAAGGTTTTTCCAACGACAAATTGACTGCTGAACTTACTGATAAGAACGCTGAATTTTATTTTGCGATTCTTGACAATACTGTCATTGGCTACTTGAAACTGAACTTCGGGCAATCACAAACAGAATTGAAAGATGATAAAGCGCTTGAAATCGAACGAATCTATGTCTTGAAAGAATTTCATGGAAAAAAGGTTGGACAAATACTTTATGAAAAAGCCATCCAAATCGCCAAACAGGCAAATGCGGACTATGTTTGGCTGGGTGTTTGAGAAGAAAATCCAAGAGCAATAAGCTTTTATAAGAAAAACGGTTTTATTGAGTTTAATAAACATATTTTCAGGTTAGGCGATGATGAACAGACCGATATCATGATGAAACTGAAGCTGAACAATATTCAATAGCGAACGATTGACAGAATATCGAATTTGAGTACCTTAGCAAAGAAGAGGATTTATTGATAGGAAGATTAGTGAAAAATCCGGATGAATACAACAACATCTAACAAAATTAATCACATTTCGTATAATTGTCTGTTTCCTCAATATATCCGGTCTGCGTGGAACAGTTGGCTGCACGTTCAGGATATTCCATATTGTTTTTATTCAAACCATTCAACGGCATATATACATCCTCTGACGATCTCGCTACCATATAAGAACCCCACCCTTTTAATGTATTGCGTACCAGACGGATCCGCTTAGAATTACGGTTAATCACAATAGCGGAGTTGTCAAATGTATTATCGGCAGCTTCGATGTCTGTAGAATAGTTATTCACAATACACAATCCTTCGGCTTTGGTATCCTTAAACTCATTATGATGTATATTGACTTTCTCAACCCACGATTTCCAGGGGCGCGAACCCGTCCAATCAGCTTCCGGCTCAATATCGATCCCGCATTCCGGTTCCATACCGCCGATATTATAGATCTTATTATTTGCAATCTCCACACCGGACGCATGTATAAGACCGATACCCAACATCAGGCAATCGGACATTTCGCAATTGATAATTTTTATATTCTTATTCAGGCGGCTCTCGTCCGGAGCAATATATCCATATCCGATCCAAATAGCCGTACCTGGAATATTTTCAATCTTCATCCCGTCAACGGTGATATTCCGGGAACAATTGATCTCGACTCCGCAACCGCTCTTATGTTTATCCATATCGCCGATTATATGTCCTCCTAAAATCGTCACATTTTCTACCTGATCTATCCGGAATAACTTATAAATACTGGCAGCGGCAGGTTCTACGAACAACTTCACACCCGTTAAATCCAGCGTTATGTTATTTGGCATGAATATTCCGTTCCAATCCTCATATCCGGTACCTCCCGTACAACGAATCAGGTAATCACCCGGAGTCAGCTTCACCTTGTTATAGCCCTCCACCTTAGCCTGTTCGATTGCATTATTAATGCCATCAGTAGTCTGACGCGCATTCAATTTGTTTGAAGAAATTCCAAAAACGGTGTTATTAATGACATAAACCTTCTCCGAGTTTTCATCGTCACCTACCCGCTTCGCACATGAAGAAGAAACAAAAATTAGTATCAATAAAAATTTACAACAATTTTTCATTCGATTCAAATTATAATATGAATTGATCAAGGACAAGAGAAATTTTCTGTTTTTATGGATTGATCCGTCACTCTGGAGCATTCATTTTTAAGTTCTCCTTCGGTTGGAATACAGAAGTCTTCACTCGACCGGTCATTGGTACTTTTACTGACATAAATAGAACCTGTTTCGGTGAGTATATTCTTATAAATACGTACCCTCTGACAATACAAAGCAAAAATACTCAGATTTTCAAAATGATTCTCATAAACCTCCATATCATTCCCTCCATAAAGCCGAAGGCCTGCCGTACAATCCCTGAAAGTATTATTATGTATTTTAACCTGTTCCATTACACTATGCCAGACCGGATTAGGATTTATATCTATCGCATACTGATAAGTAGACCCCAAAAGGTTATGAAAATGATTATCCGAAATCTCAAGACCACTGGTTTGAATAGCATAAATGCCGTGCTTGCCGCAAGCGGAGATATCACATCCCGTGACTTTCACATTTTTGGAGGGAAATCGCCCGTAGAAATGCATATATGTATAGGTAGTGAATATAATGCCATCACCGGTCATAGCTTCGATCTTCACATCTTTTATCGTCACATTTCCTGAAGCAATTACCTGAATCCCATACCCCCAGATATGACTTTTATCATGCTGGTCACGATCACCGATCAGATGCCCCCCGATAATAGTGGCATTTTCTACATGATCAAGTTGTATCAAGGCATAATGCTGGGAGTTATTCGGTGCAACATACAACCGGGCACCGGTCAAATCTAACGTGATATTGGTAGGTACGAATATCCCATCCGTAGGATACCAGGATCGATCACCGGTACATTCGATCAGATAGTCGCCTTCGGTCAGTTTTACGATATCATACCTTTCCGCTTTTGCCTGTTCTATCGCCTTATTGATACCATCCGTCGTAGCACGGGATTCTTTCTTATCCGCACGGATACCATAAGCATTATTGTCGATGATGTAAACTTTTCCGGCCACCTTTTCTGCATCTTCTTTAGAACAAGATGAAAAAAGCAAAAAAACTAATAAAAAAATAGATAGTCGTGTTTCATTATAACGAGTTGTTTTTATCCTCTAAAATCCAAAAACCTCACGGATTCAGTTCATTATATTACTGCATGCAAACAAAAGCACAGATATACAATTATTTGGCACACAAAGATAACTAAACTATCCATTTCTGACAAGAAATAATTCTTTCTTTGTCGCTTCATCTTTCATGACAATAAAATCCACGCCTGCACATTCCTGACAATTGGAGTTGCTGCAATCATGAAATATTACAATAACATTTATGGAATCTGCAAGATCATTTCATCTATGAAATAAAAACGGAACAAAATTAATTATTATGAAAGCAAAATTGATTTTATTGATATTATCAGTTCTGATGACAGGCAATATGGTTGCACAAGGGATTAACATCACAGGCGTGGTATCTGACTACAACGGCCCGGTTTTAGGTGCAAATGTCATAATTGAGGGCACAAGCAATGGTGTCATAACTGATATAAACGGAAAATACAGTATCACAGCCCAAAAGGGTAATGTGCTTATTTTTTCTTATATCGGATATATCACTCAAAGAATAACCATTACGGACAAGACTGTGATCAATGTGATTTTACAGGAAGATACGCAAACATTAGATGAAATGGTAGTAGTCGCATCAGGTTCATCCGTAAGCAGAGATAAAAGCTCCAGACGTGAACGCAAATCACAATCTACGCCATCCAAACCATCTGCCTCAGCAATGTCTTATGCGATGTATAATTATGACGCAGCAGACAACGAAGAATATTCGAACACAAGCGAGAATCGCTTTAAATCACCTCTGGAAGATGCTTTATCTACATTTTCGATTGATGTGGATGCAGCTTCCTACAGCAACATGAGACGCATTATTAATCAGGGCAAAAAACCTGAACCTAACACAATACGAGTAGAAGAATTGATTAATTATTTCAGTTATGACCTTCCCGCCCCTAAAAGAAAAGACCTGGTTAATATTGTTACTGAAGTCGGAAAATGTCCGTGGAATAAAGAACACAGGCTTGTACGCATCGGACTGAAAGCACGCGAGATCCCTTCCGACAACCTGCCTCCCACCAACCTTGTGTTTCTGATTGATGTCTCAGGGTCTATGTATGGTCCGACAAGACTCGATCTTGTAAAGTCTTCTCTGAAGCTGTTAGTAAACAACCTGCGCGATGAAGACCGCGTCGCCATCGTTGTTTACGCGGGAGCAGCGGGCCAGGTATTGCCTTCAACACCGGGAAGCGACAAACAAAAAATTAAGGATGCACTGGAATCTCTTACTGCCGGAGGGTCTACTGCCGGAGGAGCAGGGATACAACTTGCATACAAAACCGCCAGAAGTAATTTTATAAAAGAGGGTAATAACCGCATTATTCTCTGCACAGACGGAGATTTCAATGTAGGCGTGTCTAGCACAACAGATTTAGAAACGTTAATTGAAAATGAACGCAAGAGCGGCGTTTTTCTGACCATACTCGGATACGGAATGGGAAATTACAAGGAAGACCGTATGCAGGTACTGGCACAAAAAGGAAACGGCAACCATGCTTATATCGACAATATTCAGGAAGCAAACAAAGTATTGGTCAATGAGTTCGGAGGAACGTTATTCACTGTTGCCAAAGATGTGAAATTACAGGTAGAGTTTAATCCGGCACACGTACAGGCATATCGTCTGGTCGGCTATGAAACACGACTGCTAAACAAAGAAGATTTTAATGACGACACGAAAGATGCCGGTGAAATGGGTGCAGGACATACGGTTACGGCATTTTACGAGATTGTTCCCACGGGTGTAAAAAATAATATGATCGGCACGGTTGATCCCCTGAAATATCAACCGGAAGCCAATAAAGAAAAAGACAAATCTTTGACGTCAACTTCTCCCGAAATGCTTACGGTAAAACTACGTTACAAACAACCGGATAGAGACGTAAGTCAAAAGATGGAAATCCCATTGACGGATAATAAACAGGATGATGTATCCGATGATTTCCGCTTTGCTTCGGCAGTGGCAATGTTCGGTCAAATCCTTAAAAGTTCTGATTTTAAAGGAGACGGGACATATGATAATGTGATAGAATTGGCAAAGAAATCAACCGGTAAGGATGAACAGGGATACAGGAAAGAATTTATCCGCCTTGCGGAAGCCGTCAAAGGACTTGATTAGTTAACCCTCACATCCGGAAAGTAACGTAAAAACAATTCTTTTGCCTGCGCCAACTGTTCAGGAGTATTTTGTTTTACATCATTCAATAAGTATGACATTCCAAGCGATTCATACTTATGGACACCCAATGTATGATACGGCAGTATTTCAATACGCCGTATCATTTGATAGGATTGAAAATGTTCGCACAGGGCAATAATATCTTCTTCGAAATCAGAATAACCCGGAACCAGGACATAGCGTAACCAGATTGGAATTTGTTGCTGTTCGAGCCATTCGGCAGTGCACAGGGTGGGTTGATTATCCTTTTTGGTAAGCAATTGATGGCGGGTAGAGTTAAATTGTTTGATATCAAGCAAGACTAAATCCGTCAATGAAAATAAGTCTTTTACGTCATCATTCAATAAACCACCATTCGTATCAATACAGATATTGATCTCTTCATCCTTCAACTTTCTGAATAGTGGGATAAGTTCTTTTGCCTGTATAGTCGGCTCTCCCCCGCTAAAAGTAACACCTCCCTTTTTACCAAAGAAAGGCTTTTCACTAACAGCTTTCCGGACAATTTCTTTCGGGTCGGTCAAAGTTCCACCCTCACAGGTTATGGTATCCGGATTTGCGCAATAAAGACAGCGAAAATTACAACCCTGCAAGAATACGACAAGCCGGATGCCCGGTCCGTCGTATGTACCTAAACTTTCGTAAGAATGAACGCGTATCATTAATTTTGAATCACATCACCTCATGGAAACTCCGTGAAAGAACTTCCAACTGGTGGGCGCGGCTAAGATTGACAAAATTAACCGCATAACCCGATACCCGGATTGTAAGTTGCGGATATTTCTCCGGATGCTCCATCGCATCTTCCAGCATCTCACGATTCAGCACATTCACATTCAGATGATGAGCGCCCTTGGTAAAATAACCATCGAGCATTGTCACCAGATTTTCTACACGATCCTCCGGCGTCGCACCCAGCGATTTAGGGATGATTGAAAAGGTATTACTGATTCCGTCCTGCGAGTCACGATAACGGATTTTCGTTACGGATGAAAGAGAGGCGATCGCCCCGCTTTTATCACGTCCGTGCATCGGATTCGCTCCCGGTGCAAAAGGCATACCTTTCGCACGGCCATCAGGCGTGGCGCCTGTCTTTTTTCCATACATCACATTGGAAGTAATCGTAAGTACGGACAACGTCGGACGCGCATTTTTGTAAACAGGCAGGTTTTTCAATTCTTCATTAAAGAAATAAATCAAATCAACAGCCAGTTTATCTACACGATTGTCATCATTTCCAAAACAGGGGAATTCACCATTGATGTCAAAACTTTCAGTCAATCCGATATCATTACGCATCGCTTTCACTTTTGCATACCGGATAGCCGAGAGAGAATCAATCGCAATAGAAAGCCCGGCAACCCCGTAAGCCAGATTAACACGCGGATCGGTATCAATAAATGCCATCTGGGCTTTTTCATAATAATATTTATCATGCATATAATGGATGATATTCATTGCCTCATTATATACACGTGCAATTTCAGTCAGCACCTTCTTATAATTGGCCATCACTTCCTCATATTTCAAGGTTTCTCCTGTCAGCACCGGAATATCTTTCACCATCAGCTTGCCGGTTTCTTCGCAACGTCCACCGTTTATTGCAAGCAATAACGCTTTGGCAAGGTTGGCGCGCGCTCCGAAAAACTGTATCTGGCGGCCTATATCCTGGTAAGATACACAGCAAGCGATACCGTAATCGTCCGAATGACGGACTTCACGCATTAATTCGTCATTTTCATACTGAATGGAACTTGTATCTACCGACACTTTCGCGCAAAACTCCTTAAATCCTTCCGGCAATTCCGCACTCCACAGTACTGTCAGGTTCGGTTCGGGTGACGGCCCCAGATTATACAAGGTTTGCAGGAAGCGGAATGTTGTTTTTGTCACTTTTGTACGTCCG
>JAITVS010000067.1 GCA_031285685.1 Tannerella sp. | reverse complement strand
ATAAATTAGACGGGATTAAGGTGTTTGATAGCTTTGTGATGTAAGGTAGCGGATCCATCCCAGGGATTTCCGGGAACGGCGAATGGACGGGCCATTATAACATTCTCCCATCAGGTCGTACGCCTCCCGTTCAAACGAAATGGCATAGTAGGCTTTTGTTCCGTTCCGTAATCGTACAAGGTGTACCAGGTATTCAATAAGATAGAGGATATAATACAAGGTAAAGGGCAATGCCCATATCCATAAAGCATGGAATATGATTGTACACAGGAATGCTATACACAGGCCGATACCGACACATTCAGCATACTGTTTTTGATGAATGTTTTCGTGTGAAAGTACCGCCATCCCTAAAGACTTTTTTTCGGTAAAAACAAACCCGAAAAGCATAATCGTTTTAAACCCGCTAACCGGAGTAAAGAATTCAGCAATCTTGCTGTTATAAAATACTGTTTTCATATTTGATAAATTAAAGATTAGACTTTTTCACTTACAGGCTTAATTCTATCTGCTACAACTGACCAATTTTCAGCGGTCTTATAGGCGTTAACCGATGCGTCTGGGACATATATAACTGTAACTGCCGGTAAATTAACAAATGTATTAACTACAGCAGCAGGAGGTATGGAACCCCTAAATATTAAAGCGGTTAAACTAAAGCTACTATCAACAAAATACTGCCCTATAGAAAGAACATTTTCCGGGATTATTAATTCAGTAAGCGATAAGGCAGCGCTACAGGCAAAATCAGGAATAGATGTCACATTGTTTCCAAATATTAATTTACTTAAGTTTGGCTGTGAGTAAAATGGAGGTGCATTAGTGGGAGAACCGACAAATGCACCTCTATAGAAATTCCTGTTTATATGTATTTCCTCTACTGAAGGTGGAAATATTCGATATGGATATACGGATATAGTATCTCCACAAGCTATAGCGTTTGTACTTTCTTCAAACCGAACAACTTTCAATGAGTTTTTATTCAGCTTCCAATCTTGAGTAGCAGTTACAGATGATGGTATTGTGACTTCTGTTAAAGAATTGCAGTTATTAAAAGCACTCCCGGATAGCCTTTCCAATCCCTTAAAATACCGGAGTTCATTGAATTTTGTTATGGCTGTATTTACGAATTTACTGCCCAGCAGGTAATCTGTAACAGCTTCCGCCTCAAGGGTGGACAATTCGCCGTCTCCATTGGTATCCCAGTTTTCAATGCAGATTTGCTTAACAAGCGGATCCTCAAAAACAATAACAGCGTCCAATACATCATAAGTGATCATCAGGTCCGGATAATATTCCGTCCATTTGTCCCGGTTTTTGTCACTGATAATATCAAAATGAATCGAGCCGGTGATTACCGCATGTGCTGTTGTTATGTTGTTTTCGTCTAATCCGACAAGATTGTCAAATATTGAAAAATCAGTCATTAAAGCTGTTCTTACGTCGATACCTACAAGGCGAAGCCGTTCCAGTTTATTGCCGGATGTTTGCATAAGATTTAAAGCAAAAGCCCAGATATCAACATTTGGAAGGTTCTCAAGGACTAAGGTCGAAATGTTTAGAATATCGGCAATGACAAGATTCGCATCCGAAACAGGTTGATTCTTCAATGTCAGGTTTGCCAATGTCCCGGGGAGAACCATATGCTGCAGGTTTCCGGCGGGAGGTAAAACAATCGATGTGATTGCAGTACCGGAAGCATATATTTCTTCAATATTCTCACATCCGGATACATCAATCGGAGCTGAAAGCCCGGAGCAATTTCGGACATCCAGCTTTTTCAGCAACGTATTGTTTCCAACCGTGATGCTATGAAGGTTTTTATTGTCGTATCCTTCCGCATTGCTTCCGATAATCAATTCGGTCAGTTTCGTTGCATTGGAAATATCCACGGTACCGGCATATTTTGCGGATAGGTCGCCTAAGCCCTTTACTGCGGAAGCCCCGTATATAATGGTTTCGGTGTCGTTGAACTGGATGTCCGGCGCCTGTATATTGATCGGGGTTCCGGCTTTTGCCCTGACAGCAATGATATAGGAACCATACTTAACACGCAGATATGAGTCCAAATAAGGTGTCAGCATAAAGTCCGCATTTGGTTTTATGCCTGACCATGTTTCCGGCGTATAGAGGCGCATCGTCACATAATCATTCAGGAAATCGGCTGCATTGTATTTACTGTCAATGTATTTAAACCGGTTTGACAACCACCATTTCCGGTGTTCGGCACGGCTTCCCTGTGCAGCATAAAGATATGTTCCAATTCTGGATTCAATCAGAGGTTGGATATACTTGTAACGTCCGTCAAGGTTGTAAACCACTTCACTCCATTTGTCCGATTGTTCCGTATTCAGGAACTCTAAAGCTTTCTGATAGGACAATGCTCCGGATTGCCGGAGCTGAACATACATCATGGCCAGCTCTTCCGGGAAAGCTTCTTCAACCAGTTTCCATAATTCGCTGTTATGCCCGTTCCAGACAAATCCGCTACCATCCTGGTCATGTGCTTCTATATCGTAGCCAAAGGTGTTTAAACCTTCGTTGTTAATGCCTAACATCGTGTCACTATCATAAAAGATAAAACGCCACTTGTCAAATAATGTCAACATCATATTTTTAGCACGTTGGTCGACCATACCGAAAAACTCAGTGACGATATAATAAAACAGAAGTTCTTTTTTCACAAAATAATCATCCAGTTGAGATTTGAACTTTGCAGGATTTCCGATACAGGACACGATCCAGGAACATACTGCCTGCAGGTTCGTCGGATCCGTATTCCCGTCCGGATACCGGCCTTCAAAATCCTGCAACCATTCATTGCTTGTAAAATCCGCGGATTTGAAAAGGCACCGGTCTGACGTATTGTTCAGGAACTCCCAACATTCCGCAGTGCCGGAAAAGCCAAATGTTTCTTCTGTGCTTTTGTCGTTGTTAAAATTATATTTTCCGACAAACATCAAAGGGGCGGATTCGGTTTCCCGGTGAAAGATGGCGATCGGATATCCGTCAACAGTCGTACGAACGGAAGGATTTTGTTGTTGTGGGGGTGTCAATAAATTAAGCGTACGCAACATATAATCCACATAGCGTGCCACACCGGTGTTATGTGTGCCGGAACTTTCCGCAAAATCAGCTTTTTCGCAGAATGTGCTGACGGCTATTGCATTTTCATTTAGCTTGTATTTACTTACATATTCCCCCGTTTCCGTCAGTGTCAGTCCGTTTTTTAGTTTATGCTTGAAGTTTTTCCTCGGATAATATTGGGAGGAGGTTCCCTGCACATCAATTTCGACCCCGGTTGCCGTAAAGGAACGGTCCGGATTTTGCAGGTTTTCAAAGGCCATGGCAACTGTTTTCTTATCCCCTTTATAGGTTGGTAAATCACCGATGATCGTCATACATGGAATTTGCCGGAGCAATAAACTATAGACAATATCTCCGGTACTGTCATAGATCTGATTCCTGTCGAAGACGGCAAGTTTTTTATTTACATCAGCCATATCGGCAATGAAGTTTCCGAGAACCTGGTATTCATTCAGGTCAACAGCGTAAGAACGAATATTATAGATGTCAATGGTACATTCCTGACTTCCGATGCTAATCCCGACAGCTGGGTTTTGTGCAAAATTATCGTTTTCGGCATACCGGATCACTCCGCTCATGATGCCATTGATATAAGTATATATCAACCGGTTTTTAAGCGTATTTTCGACTACAAAAGAAATACGTACATGTTCGTTTTCCTTGTATTGAGTCGTTGTAGTGGATAACTCGGAGGCAAACAGAACTTCCTGGGCCGTTATCCGGAACCCGCGCCCACCGCTCATACAGGATACGACTACGGCATTATAATTTTCGATGTCGCGTGTCGAAAAATCAAACTCAATTGTTTTTCCGGTACCACGAAAGTCAGTAGCAAAAGGTTTAAACGGGATATTGACTGACGCACCGGCAGAAACACGCAAGACTGTAACGTTTTTATCATCCAGTACCCAACCGTTTGTTTTGAAGTTGAATCCTGATAATGTGGCTGAAATATTGTTATATTTCCAGGAAGAAGGACTTGCTTCATTGTTACTTCGCCCGTTTGAAGTAAGGAACAGTTCCAGATTTTCCGTTTCCGCTTCACCATCAATATCTGATTTTGTAACGGCCAGGTTAAATATCCGGGAAGAAGTACCGGAAACAATTTCAAGCGTTAAGTTTCCATCATCCTGTATGCGATATGACCATGTTTGTAGTGTCCTTCCGACTACCAGTTCGGAAATAACGATCCCATTGGCTTTTAGTTTCACATTGGTATTTTGCGAAGCCGGATTATAGACAAGATAAGGAATGGCAATTGTATCGTACTGAATAGCTTCCGTTGTGTTAAAAACCGAAGAGATGATAACATTGTTATTTCCGGAAACCACATAGATAATGTCATAATAAAGCTTTTGGCTGCTAAGTATGACACCATTTACCGTCATGGCGGCATAGACTTCCAACAGATGTGATCCGTGTGGCATGACGGGAAGTGTATAATACAGCTGACGGTTCGACGCAGTAGTTACAACAGGATCCAGTTCAGTACCATCCAGCACAAAATGAATCGTTTTCTCTCCGGATCCGACCGGTGTATACGGGAACTGGATTGTACTGTTGTAAGGAATACGGTCATTGAATGTAGATGACAATTGAAGGTTGACCACTTCTACCAGGATACTGATAGACCGGGTAGCTCCATAACTGTCTGTAACCTGTATTCTGACTGTATTGGAGCCATCAGCCAGGTATCGTGAAATATCGAATGAATTTTCACCTTGAGGGATTGATGTCGCATATACGCGACTGCCGCCGACAAAATAAACCACATTTCCATTACCGGTCGGGTCACCGGATTCATTATCAACGGAAGTAAACGAATACCGTAATATAACCGGCTGCCCTTTCGGGATACCAATCGTACTTTCTCCCAGGTTTTGAAGGCGAAGGTTTGAATAGCCTCCGCTACCGCCTCCACCTCCGGAACCGACTTCAATCGGACCGGCCACTTCAACTCCATTAGCCAGGAACCATAATCCGTCATCCCGTTTATCAACACTGTCAAATTTAGTAAGTCCTAATTGAGTGGTCATATTATTAAGGTTGGATATCTCCTGCCCATACAATTCAATCGCATCTTTGGCCGGTTCCTGCAGGATGGATATCGGGAGCAGGTCGATCCAGTTTGCAGCTCCGAGAAGGCGCCACTGAAGATGTGTTTCATTCGCCTTTAGTTCGATCTGTTTGCCGTCAGCGCCTTTCAGCAGGCTTGTTAATACACGGACTAAAGTATATGCATTCCCGGACTGTTTGAAGACAGGTAAAGAAGTAACACCTTCAACCGAATCCACTACTTCATATTGAGACGGATCTTTCGCTGTTGTCTGAATGATGGCAACAACAGCATCCGCAATCTGGCCGATGTCTTCCGGCGTAAAGATAAGACCGTTTATAATGATGTTTCCTGGCATAATAATGATATTATTTTTCTAATAAATCCATAACCTGACCGTATGCTCCCGGAGTAAGAGACGCTGCTGCAACTTTTTTAATCAAAACGATTTCTTCAGGGGTTACATCGATCTCTTTAGTCGCATTCATAATTTTCGAACTTAGCTTATATGCAGCATACTTTTCGTCCCCATTGTCGACTGAAACTCCTTTACCTAAGTAAAGATGTTTCGCGATGGCATCCGAGATCATTTCTCCGGCGATAATGGTTCCGGAGAAATCTTTAAATTCTTTGTTTAAATTAATTTTTGACATGATGTATTTTTATTTTAAGATGAAACCTGAGCTGTTCTATTAATACAAAACCAATTCACTTCATTATTTGTCACAACACACAAAAATTGAAAGAGGGTTCCTAAAACTTCAATTTGTGTTGGAGCTGTATATGATAAAGATTGATTATACAAAACTTCATATATTTTTCCTCCGTCTTCTCTTTTTACGGTTACACCTGAAAGCATCGACGCGTATGTCCATGGTGGAAAAACATTATTAAAAACATTGACAATGGCCCCGTTATAGGATTTATTGTTCGGCAATAGAAGGGTTAAGTATTGTCCGATCAGATTCATGTCCTTATTCAGCTTGACCGTGTAATTGTTGTTTGCCGGGTTTACCACGATTGCGTCAGACTCGGTAATCCACTTAAACGGAAACTGGATAAAACCATTGAATATACCCCCGTTAGCGACTATTGTCCCATCCGTGTTGATATGAACATTTCCATTCGCGGTGATATCTCCTAACAGAAGTATTTTTGAGGCATCTATGGTTATACTTGTCGCATCCTGGTTGATGCGGGAAACAAGTTCGTTGCCGGTAAGGTCATCGACCTCGGAAACAACCAGCTCTATCGAGTCGGCCAATTGAGTGATTTTGCTCTGGGCTGTTACCATATCCTGTTCAAGCCAGGAGACTTCGGTTACAATCAACGAGATAGAATTTGCCTGTTGTGTGATGCGGCTTTCGTGAGACAATACGGTATTACCCATTGCATCGACAACGGTTTTATTTGCCCATAGTCTATTTCCGTCTGCCGTTGTGATCCAACCGGCAGAAGCGGTTTCCAAAGCCGTGATCCGGTTTACAGCAGTACTGATTTGATAGGCTGTGATCAAGAATTCAGCATCGTAATGTTCGTAAATATCTCCGGTCACACCATCGACATAATCTTTTGTGGCGAGCAGTTTGATATGCTCCTGAGTCTGTTCGATCTCGGTTTTCATTTTTACGATCGCGTCCGAAAGCGTGTCGGCGCGTAAGGTAAGGCCATAGATCAGTATCTCACCGGTAAATCCGATCTGGAAATCCCCGGTACCGTTCCATACTTCTTCCACATAACGTTTCTGATAGTTGGCAGAAACAGCCAATTCTTCGGAACGATACAAATCTGTTCCCGGAATGCCGAAAGTGAGTGTTCCTGCCTGCAGCACCTTATAGTAAAAGGTAAGGCTGTGTGTTCCTTCCGATAGCGGATGACCGAGAAACAGATCATTTGTTTGCTTCAATACCGTGTTTTTTATCCGGAGGACATTCCGGCTGCCGTCGTAAAAGATATCAGCGATATTTGTTTTTTCGACGTAGAACGTATCAATCCACAAATAGGATCCCAGGTTGATGAAGTGCACCAGGTTAGTTGAAGTCCAGTAATACAGGTTTTTATAAAAAGAACTGTTCCGGAGGATATTTCCTTCCTGGCCACTCATATCATCCAGTACGGAGCTGATCGCACTCTCAAGCTTCCCGTCATAGATCGAAAACCACTGTTCGATCTTATTGCCGTCAGCCAGGTAGATATCCGAATTTTCGAAGACGGCCCCTTGAGCATACAGGCCATATCCGGAAAGATTGACTCCGGATTGCGTCCGGATCCCGGAAAGGTTACCAAGGCGGGCCTTGGTTTTGTTTATCATGGACATATCCGTAATGCCGTCAACGATATCGATATAGGGTGAATAGTCATCCGAAGATGTAAGATAAATGATGCCTTGCCGGTTAGAATCCGTCGTACTGCCGAATCTGAAAACGACATCACCGGCTTCCGGCGTATCGATACCGTCGATTATTTTCCTGTCAAAATAATAGGAAGTG
>JAITVS010000028.1 GCA_031285685.1 Tannerella sp. | reverse complement strand
ATTCTTTCAATCGGAGATGACTTCCGGTCGGTAAGAGATAACGTCCGGTCGATCAGAGATGACTTCCGGTCGGTAAGAGATGACGTCCGGACGGTAAGAGATGACTTCCGGTCGGTAAGAGATGACGTCCGGTCGATCAGAGACGACATTCTGGCAGCAAGAGATGACATCCGGATGGTCAGAGACGACATTCTGGCAGAAAGAGATGACATTCGGACGGTCAGAGACGACATTCTGGCAGAAAGAGATGACATTCGGACGGTCAGAGACGACATCCGGACGATTTAATTTACCATTCGTTCATCTTAATTTATTATCCGTTCCATTCAATATTCAATTCGTCTTCAATATTTCTGTATTCTTTTATATGAATACCGGTTTTGCGAAAATAAGCCGTCAACCTTCTTTTCGCAAAACCGGACAATACTGTTTCACGTCAGGGTTTTTACCCGCTATCTGTCTTCCGTAACGGTGAGGATATAGCCGTTGTTATCGAAAACGGCAAATTCATCGGCGCCATAAAATGTTTGATGCAGTTCCCTGGCAAGGTATTCCGTGCCTTTCAGTTTTTCATACAAAACGTGCATGTTTTTCATCTTCACATAAAAAGTGATGGCTGCATTCAAGGGTTCACCGGGCAATTGGGGGTATTCGTCCTGCAAATTCCGTATTTCCTGGAACATGATAACCGCACCGCCCGAACCAACCATTGCCCAAGCCAAATCACCTGTTTCCGGCACACTCATGATTAACCCGAAGCCTAACACTTCCGTATAGAACCTTACTGTTTCGTTAACGCTTCGCACCCCGATGTTGGGGGATAAAGACTGATATTCCATAAAATCCATATTTATTTATTGTTTTTTAATAATGACGGACAAAAGTACTGCAATTGCGCCGGACAGTCTGTGTAAAAAAACGACTTTGTTGGATAGAACGCGGGTTAAGAAACAGATGAATAAAGAACAGGTAAATCAGTCTTGTGCAGTCAGTGTTCTATAAAATAACCATCCGTGATAACAGCCTGATCCGTATCATCCTCGTTCTATTTCCAATCATCAAAGTTCAATATCCAAAAGTTCTTCACCAAGCCGGTGCAGCGCTTTTTGTATTTTCAATGATTGCGGTTTCATCGGGTGGCTTTTACCTGATGCATAACGCTGCAATTGACGTTGATTGATACCTGTCAGCTTTTCGAGTGCGGAATTTGTAAAAATGCCCTTGTAGTGAGTGAGCAAACTTTCTGCATCAAAACGGAATACCAAACGATATTTACCTTCAAATTCTTCCGGTATTTTATCTCCGAATTCGCGCGAAACTTCAAGGTGTCCCTCAATAGCTTCCTTCATGCCGGTTTTGATTTCCGCCATGCTTTTACCGGTAGTAACGCATCCCGGAAGCGATTCTGCGTATGCCGAATAATTATGGTCGGTCATTTCAACGGTTACGACAACAGTTTTCATATTGATATTCTTTACAATTATTCTTCTTTTAATCCTGCTTGAGCCAAAATGCTTTTGGCTGTTCCCGGGGGCAGGTCATCACCAGGTTCACCGGGTATGGTCACCGTTCCCGGTTTGGATGGATGCCGGTAATGCCTGTGACTGCCTTTCTGCCTGACGAGATACCAACCGTCTCTTTTGATGCAGGAGGTTATTTCTCTCACTTTCCAAATCTTCATAAAACTTTCGTTTTAAGGTCACAAATATAGTTGCATTTTTACAACTAAAAAACATTTTCAGTATCAAAATTGACAATCAAGTGATTCGTCATTTTTCGGTTCTTTCTTTTCCGCATATTGAGCAACAATTTTTATGTACACAAATTGTCCCGCCGCAATCACAAGTCCACCTCTCATTTTCTTTCTTCACAAAATTATCAAGCCCAATTTCTTTTATTGCCGTTAAATTATCAAGCATACTCATTTTGTATTTTGTACGATAGCGCTTATCCAACTGTTTTAGTCGTGCACAAGGATATCCGGAACAATCATAACAAAAGTCAATATTCAATTGTTGCTTCGTTTTGCAGTACTTTATGACGCATTTTGTACAATGGAACGGCTTATCCTTATCGTCGCTATTGCAACCGTTACATTTTTTCTTTTCCCGAAGGTGCGCCGTACAAATTCCGCAGTTCATTCCGCAAGTCGCAATCATTGTCTTCCGGTACTTATCGTATGTTCTATCCATCCTTTAAGAAGTGTTCAGTAAAAAACCGCCGGTGAATTTCCCGAAAGCATCATAAAATCTTTAATCAGGTGGGCATGGTCATAATATCCGCAATCAACAGCCGTATCCAGGAGACTTTGCCGGGGATGCGCTTTCAGTTGATGCCGCGTATGGTTGAACCTTACAATCCGGCTGAACATTTTCGGAGAAACACCGACAGACGCCTTGAAACGTCGCTCGAACTGCCGCTGGCAAAGACATACCCGTTCCAGCAGTTGCTTCACCGGAACCGTTCCGCAGGTTTGAGTGATCAGGCTCACAGTTGCCGTCACTTGCCGGTCAACCGGATATAACACAGCAAACTTATTCAGCAAATAATCATTGATAAAGCGCAGTTGCCGGCAAGTTTCTTCCCTTGCCTGCAGCTCTTCGCAAAATCGATCGTCAAAAAGCGTTTCCGCCAAAGCAATATCCACACTCGAATCGGTAAACGCATGGATGGGAACCTTTGTAAACGCCGTAATACTGCCGGGTTTGAACCTTATCCCTATCATTTTATGCTTTCCCGAAAAGGAAGGTTCGATATAAGTGGTGGCGGTACCTGCAATATATGGCCTGAACGCTTTCATCCCCTGTGTATTGTACGCACTGACGATAATATCCACACAACCGTCGGGTAAAATACGCGTCCGTTCCTCAGAAGCAGTAAAGGCTTCCGAAACCCAGCAGGTATCAACAAGGCCTGAAAGCATTATGTCGGGTGGATATTCGCGATACATGACGGATGAGAATGAATTGTGCAAATATACATCATTTATGGTTGTATTGTTTGGTTTCGACGGACAATACCGACTTTGTGAACCTCCGTTCGGCAACATAAAGACCTGCCTGATTCCGGGTTCCGGCAGGTCTTTTCACAAACAGCTTTATTAATTTTCCGTTTGCGCCGCTACATTCCCCTGAATGCGCAATACAAATACTTCCGGGCTTCCATTTCCGATATTTACGGTAACTGATTTATTGAAAGCTGTAACACCCGAGGGGATGATGTGCAAATCAGGGTAATATAGTTGAACGCAATATATTACCGGTAGAAAACCGGGGCAGCATCGGCATGATTTATTCCCGAAGCCTGGATACATATCTTACCGGTTTGCGCAGGCATTTGAAAAAAAGACCCGTCTATACAAATCATTACTGTTAAAGGTATCGGCTACAGGTTGGTTTTTTGAATCAAATCTGAAAATATTGACGGAAAAATAACTGCTTTTTAAGATAAAGAGCATTATCTTTGTACGTAAATTATCAAAAACACATAGCTTTATGACAGTATTAGAAAGAAGGGTACGTATGGCAACGGCTATACTGAACGACCTCAACGAAAAGGATTTTTCAGAAATGGAACGGTTTTTTAAAGACCTTAAAACACGACAAAAGCCAGAGCCATGTATGTACACTGTTGAGGAAATTCGGAAATTTTTGCCCAAAAGGGAAAGGGATATTGCAGAAGGTAGAGGAATACCACATGATGAAGTGATGAAAGAATATGGACTGTAAAATTATTTGGACACCTGACGCAAGAGAAGACTTACGAGAAATTTATGCTTACTATTCCGAAAAAAGTAGAACAGTAGCAAATGGAATCATTTCGGATATCAACATTAAAACCCGCCTTTTAGAAAAACAGCCCTGTATGGCTCCCATTGAGTCTTCACTGGAAGATAATCTGAAAACTTATCGCGCACTTCTTGTATACAAACTAAAATTCAAAGTGCTGTATTACGTACAGGATGAGGAAATACATATCATGGGCATAGTAAATTGCAAGCAAAGCCCTGAAAAGATAAAAAGACGGTTATCATAGCACAGCAGAAAGGCATTATCGTTATATCAAATAATTATTTTAGAAATACTGCCCTAACGCTTGCCTTATATCATCCAACAAATCATCCACATCCTCCAAACCGACAGAAAGCCGGACAGTGCCGTCCGATATATTCATCCGGTCACGGACATCCTGCGAAAACATACCGAAAATAGTACTTGCCGGATGGATGATCAGCGACTTGTTATCGAACAGGTTTGTTGCACGCTTGATGAGTTTCAAACGGTTCAGAAAAGCAAAACAGGTTTCCTTTGATGATAAATCGAACGTGAGCATGGCCCCCGGCAGTTCACCGAATTGCTTTTTCGCAAGACTGTGAAAAGGGTTGGATGCTAACCCCGGATAATTGACGGTTTGTATCTTTGCCATTTGTTGCAGTTCACCGGCTATTTGCAAGCATGACGAAGCAGCTTGTGCAAAACGGAGCGACAAAGTCTCCAGACCCAACAGTTGCGCCTGTGCTGTATGCGGTGTCATATATGCACCCACATTTCGGTGCGTTTCCTTACGAAGTTTGGCTGTAAAAGCTCCTTTTCCGAGTGATGCAAAATCCTTCAAGCCCTGTTTGTCCGTCCAGTCGAATGTACCGTAATCAATAACGATTCCGCCCAGGCTTGTTGCACCGCCTGAAATGTATTTGGTTGATGAAACAACTTCTATGTCAATTTGATGATCCTTTGCTTTGAAAGCACAGAAGGGAACAGCAGTAGTATCAGCAACCAAGGGAATATTTTTTTGCCGTGCAATGGCCGACACAGCCTCCAGGTTGGCTATTTCCAGTTGCGGATTGGTAACGATTTCCAGGAATACGGCACAAGTATTTTGGTCGATGGCATTTGAAAGTTCGTTCGGATTGGTCAGATCGCAAAAGCGTGTTTCCACTCCAAATGCTTTCAATGTGGAGGCAAAGAGCGAATAGGTGTTGCCGAACAAATGCGGCGATGTTACAATGTTGGCTCCTTTATATGCAATGTTAAGGAATATGTTGCTGATGGCTGCCATTCCCGAATTGAATACCGTTACACCAAAAGCCCCTGTTAGTCCGGCTACCCGCTTTTCAAAGTAACCTACCGTGGGATTGGATATACGCGAATAGGTAAACTCGGTCGTTTTACCGGTAAAAGCGTCGGCCATAGCTTCGGCGGTGGCGAACTCGAAGGCGTTGGTTCCATATACCGGGAACTGTAAACTGCCATAAGGATCCTGCTTGGGATAACCCGTATGGATGGATTGCGTATTAAAATGATTTTCCATGATTTTTTATATTATGTGAGACCGTAAGATAAGTAAGACCGTAAGAATGGGTTCTTATTTTATATTAATTTCTGCAAATGTATGTGATATAGAAATAATAAATACTTATTACAATATTTTTGAAAAATATAACTACATTTGACTCTTCATAAAGAAAATATATCTATTAAATAGGACAATCAATGTTAAAAACAGAATAATATTCTATGAACCATCTTGATGCTACCGATATCAAATTATTGAAATTGCTCCAGGAAAATTCGAACCGGACCGTGAAGGAATTGGCTTCGCTGGTAAATCTGTCGCCAACACCTGTTTTCGAACGAATCAAACAACTTGAAAAGAATGGTTACATCAAAAAGTATATGGCTATTCTGTGCAATGAAAAACTCAATAAGGGATTTGTTGTTTTCTGCCAAATCAGGCTGAAATACCATAGTTTGGAATGCCGTACACAGTTTATGAATGTGATAGCAGGTATCAACGAAATAACGGAATGTTACAATATATCAGGCGAATACGATTTCCTGCTGAAGATATGCGCACAAAGTATGAGGCATTATAAGGATTTTGTACTGAATATATTAGGTGTAGAAGAAAGTATAGGAAGTCTCCACAGTATTTTTGTGATGGAAGAAGTGAAACAAAGTTATTCCGTTCCGTTTTAAACCAATAAATTGCACAAAACATTTTGCGAACGTATGTTAACTTATATATATACATATTTATTCGCTAATAAAATTGATACTCATTATAATTTTTTGAATAAATATGTATTTTACAATTCAATTCCTTTCGCTCTTTTTAATAAGTAGCCCACACCCAAACTGATGATTACAAAAGTAAAAATGTTAAACAACAT
>JAITVS010000418.1 GCA_031285685.1 Tannerella sp. | reverse complement strand
ATCGTATCTTTGCTGAGTACTTTGTACATAGGAAGCGTTTTTTATTTGTTTTTTAGCGATTACAAAATTAACGCTTCCTTTTTTTTATGCTAATTTCTAAAAGTCAAGATAACTTCTATTTGTTTATTAGTATTGTTGTATTATGAGTGCTGAAAAAATAGAAAGAAAAGAAATATCGCTTACGTCCGGTATGCCTAAACGCTTGAAATGGCTGATACATGCGATACTTTGGAGTGTTTTACTGGCTTTTCCGTTTTTCATATTGGGGAGAAATACCAGTTCGGTCACTTGGTTCGGTTATTTGCGCTTCCTGACAATGCTTTCCGGTATTGTGATCGTTTTTTATGTAAATTATTTATACCTGGTTAAACGCTTTTTGTTTTCAAGGCAGATCTGGCAATATATAATCGTCAATTTGTTGTTATTTACCGTGTTGACCGTAACTACGCATTTTATAATGGAAATGATTCCGCAGGAAGAAAACATGAGGCCGCCACACCATTCTGACGAAGAGTTTTTTATCCGGTTTATATTATTTGATTATATCAAGTTTATGTTTATTGCGGCGCTCAGTGTGGCTTTGAAAATGACAAATAGCTGGTATAAAGCTGAAACAGAGCGGAAAGAACTTGAAAAAACACGTAGTGAGGCGGAGTTGCAAAATCTTAAAAGCCAGCTGAATCCGCATTTTTTATTTAATACACTGAATAATATATACAGTTTAATTGCCATAGACCAGGATCGCGCGCAGGAAGCGGTACATGAACTTAGCCGGCTTCTTCGTTATATGTTGTATGACAGCAGCTATCCGTTTGTCACACTGGAAAAAGATTTGGATTTTGTTCGTAATTATATCGAACTGATGAGGATTCGTTTGCCTAAACATGCGGAATTGAAGACGGATATACAAATACAGTCTCCTGATATCCGGATAGCACCATTGCTGTTTATTTCCCTTATTGAAAATGCATTTAAGCATGGAGTAAGTAACAATAAGCCTTGTTTTATTGACATTCATATTGTTGCAGGACAAAAACAGATTAAATGTTCAATCCGAAACAGTTATTTTCCAAAAGATGAGCAGGATAAAAGCGGTTCCGGCATTGGTATTGTAAATCTTCAGAAACGTCTGGAGCTGCTTTATCCGGGTACTCATGAATTTAGGTGTGAGCGTGACGGTGATGTTTTTCGTAGTGAATTATTAATAACTTTAACCTGAAGTATTGTGATACTAATTGCATATTGAAATGATTTTTATGTATGATGCAAATTTAATGTGTTTTTAGGTAAAGTGTATATGTAAATAGGGTTAAGTTGGATGCATGGTGTACTGTGAACCATCCTTTCGGTCAAAAAATCCATCTATTTGTACTGCGGAACATCTTTCTGGTATGGATGTTTGGGTTTTATCCGAAAAGGATAAAATTTTTACAAAACATAAGGAATATTTATTTTATCTTTGCGAGGATATAGAATATTTCATGTTATGGTAAATAAAATTGCTTTATTTTTGTTATTACTTCCGAATTGGTTGTTCGCAGAGGATTATGTCCCTTTAGATAAGGAACATCCGGTATTCTTCAGAGGTGAGTATATAGAGTATAAGGGGCAGAAGATCCTGCTTGACGAATATACGTTTTTTGTTGATGGTAGATTGAATGAGGCGCAGGTAGCAAAATATCCGTATGCATTTGCATCTGTTAATGAGGCGCTTAAATATAGTAAAAACGGAACAGAAGAGCGGCCGATGACAATCTATATAGCTCCTTATGTCTATTGGATAGATGATCCCGATGATCCTTCTGTCCGTCAGCCGGAAGAAGGTGAATCGATCCCTTACGGATTGAAAGTGAAGCGCAACTGGCTGACTCTTTATGGATTAACGGATGAGCCTGAAAATGTGGTGCTTGCTTCCCAGCGGGGACAGACACAGGGTGCTGTGGGTAATTTTACAATGTTTTACTTTGACGGTGACGGAATTTGTACGGAAAATCTGACGTTCGGGAATTATTGCAATGTAGACCTTGAATATAACCTGCTTCCCAAGCTTAGTCGCCCGAAACGTTTTTCGGCGATTGTACAGGCACAATTGATTATATGTAACAGCGATAAGGTGCTGGCTCGGAATACCCGTTTTATCAGCCGTCTGAATTTATGTCCGTTTGACGGAGCAAAACGTATCCTTTTTGATAACTGCTATTTTGAATGTACCGATGACGCGTTGTGTAGCACAGGCGTTTATCTTGATTGTAAGTTTACAATTTTCAGTTCCAAACCGTTTTTCAGAACGATTGGAACAGGAGCGGTTTTTCTGAATTGCGATATTAATCTGTTGACTAATAACCGGCAGTATTTTACGAAAATACCGGCTCCGGTAGCTGTAGTGGATACGCGTTTCACCAGTTCTGATAATAATCTGTTTATCGGCTGGACACAGGACCCGGTAGAAGATATGCGCTGCTATCAGTATAATGTGTCTCTGAATGGAGAACCGTATACGATTCAGAACGATCAGCTGCAATTGACCGTAGATATGACGGGAAAACCCATCCTGAATGCGTACAGACTGGAGGATGGAAGCGATATTGTATATAATACGTACAACCTGTTGCGTGGTTCGGACGAATGGGATCCGATGAACATAGGGGCAAGGGTTTCTTCCATATATGAAGGAAATACGCCTGTTATCCCGACTTATTTGAAAGTATCGCCGTCAAAAGCGTATATCGAATCGGGTGTAACTTCGGTTTCATTGACGGCTTCGGTGAAAAATTTCGGGGGTATTGAAAATACGGATGAAGAGGTGTCGTGGGAACTGCCGTCTCAGTATAAAGAGTATGCACGTCTGAAAGTGAAGGATGACGGCAGTTGCGAAGTTACAGGGATTAATGGAGCGGATGAAACCCAAAAGGTGCTCGTTAAAGCGACTACGGCCTCCGGCCTTGAGTCTGCTTGTGAACTGACTGTTGCGCCTAAATTTGTCGACGCACCCGCATTTTTGTCTCTGCCGGAATTGTCGAAACCGGAAAACGGACAGGTCAGGGTGAATTATCGGTTGGATTTGAATGGACGTGAAGACCAGTCCCTTATTACATGGTATCGCTGTACGGATGCCAAAGGATCGAATCCGGTGGAAGTGCTTGTTTCGCGTTTGGACAAACCGGAACGGGCTTATACTCTTTCTCCCGGTGATGCCGGCTATTATCTGATGGCGGAAGTTGCGCCAAAGCATCTGCGTTGTCATCCGGGAAAACCCGAATCGGTTGTAAGTGCATTTTCTGTCAAGCCGGAAGATGTGACTGTAAAAAATGTGTTGTCTACTGATTTTCATAACTTCTCCGTTAAATATCAGCCGGAGGTAATTCCCGGCTTTTGGACGGTAGACGGTTACAAGCCGGCGGATACAGATGAGTTTGATTGGGATGCAAAACCGGAAGATAGTTGGATTTATGGTCCGGGTATTGATGGAGCATCCGGAAAAATGGGTTTATTACAAGCTGCCCGTGGTGCGCGTTTGCGATATACTCCGCCGGTTGGTAAATATGGCGATATGACGATCAATCTGAGCCTTTCTCCGTGCAAAACCGCCGGACAGGGATTTGGCAGCGCTACCGGACAATATCTGGATATATTTATTAAATTTGATACGAAAACATTGACCGGTTATGCGTTGCGCATTATCCGTACGACAAAATATGATCGCGCTGTTGACTTTATTTTGATGAAGTATGATAACGGAGTCACTACGGAGATCACGGAGCCGGTGTCGTCAACTTGTTATCGCTCCGAATGTATGGTGACGCTTGAAGTCAAGGGAAAGATACTTACGGCAAAAGCCTATACAACGGCGGAAGCGGATAATCGCGTGTCGGATCCGGAGTTGAAACAGACTGTGGAATTGAAGGCTGAGATTAAGCCTTCTTCGTTCGGCGGACTTGGATTTCAGCATACGGGAACTGTCGGCGCGGGTGCGACGATGATTAATCATCTTGAAGTTCGTTGGTAAGGGGTTGTTCTTTTGTCTTGACACAAAAGAACCAAAAGGTCAAGACTTCGTGCGCTTCGCATCGTTAAGCTTAACGCTCTGTCGGCTAAAATCTATGTAACTCGCTTTGCGCTTCGCTCCAAGCTCAAACAGCATAGATTTTTGACGCCTCGGTCGCTACTTAACGGCTCACCGCACGAGGTCGATCTATATTTTTTATTTCAATCTTCTTTTTAGATATTTATTGAAAATACAAAATAATAAATGCTATGATAAAACGTGTTACATTTTTTTTACTGGGATTGGTGTTGCTGGTTTCTTTTAGCTCTTTTACTGTGGAGAAAAAGAAGAAGATTACGATCTTTATGATCGGGGATTCTACGATGGCGGATAAAAGCCTGAAGGGTGGAAATCCTGAACGTGGGTGGGGACACATGCTGCCGGGATTTTTCTCGGAGGATATTGTTGTGGACAATCATGCCCAGAATGGACGGAGTTCGAAGAGTTTTATTGATGAAGGACGTTGGGATAGCGTTATTTCGAAAGTGAAAGAAGGTGATTATGTCTTTATTCAGTTTGGACATAATGACCAGAAAACAGATGAGAAACGTTATACGAAACCGGGAGATACGTATGATGCAAATCTGATCCGGTTTGTTGATGAAACACGTGCGAAGGGAGGTATACCGGTTTTGTTTACTTCTATAGTGAGGCGTAAATTTGGTTCTGATGGGAAGCTGATTGATACGCATGGCGAATATCCTGATGCGGTTCGCAGGGTGGCGGCGCAGAAAAATGTTTTGTTTATCGATATGCAACAGCTTACTCATGATTTGATAGAAAATATGGGCGACGAAGAATCGAAGAAGTTGTTTATGTGGATTCCGGAACAGACATTTCCGTGTTGTCCCGATGGCAAAGAAGATGATACGCATCTGAATGTTTTCGGAGGCAGGACGCTTGCTCGTCTGGTGGTTGACCAGTTCAATGAAAAAATTCCTGCACTTGCTCCGTATGTACGTTATTATGATTTTGTTGTTGCGAAAGACGGAAGCGGTGACTTCTTTACGGTTCAGGAAGCAATTGATGCAGTGCCTGATTTCAGAAAAAATGCACGCACAACCGTACTGGTCCGTGGTGGAATATATAAAGAGAAGCTAATCATTCCGGAATCTAAAATCAATGTTTCGTTGATCGGAGAAGACGGAGCCGTGCTTTCGTATGATGATTATGCCGATAAGAAGAACATCTTCGGAGAGAACAAGGGTACTTCCGGCTCGGCTTCGTGTTATATCTATGCTCCGGATTTTTATGCGGAGAATATCACATTTGAAAATACATCCGGACCTGTCGGACAGGCTGTCGCCTGTTTTGTGAGCGGCGACCGTGTCTTTTTCAAACGCTGCCGTTTCTTAGGATTTCAGGATACGCTTTATACTTACGGCAAACAGAGTCGTCAGTATTACGAAGATTGTTATATCGAAGGCACTGTTGATTTTATTTTCGGATGGTCGACCGCAGTATTCAACCGTTGCCGGATCCATAGTAAAAGAGATGGTTATATTACAGCACCTTCGACAGATGAAGGCAAGCCATACGGGTATGTTTTTTATGACTGCCGCCTGACAGCCGATGAGGGAGTGGATAAGGTTTATCTGTCGCGTCCCTGGCGTCCCTATGCCAAAGCTGTTTTTATCCGGTGTGATATGGGCAGGCATATCCTTCCCGAAGGATGGAATAACTGGAATAAGCCCGAAGCAGAGAAGACCGTCTTTTATGCCGAATATAAAAGTACAGGTGAAGGCGCTAATCCCGGAGCACGCGTTCCGTATTCACACCAGCTGACGTCGCTTGACGGCTATGATATAGAAAAAGTTCTCGCCGGTGACGATGGCTGGAATCCGACAAAGGATGGTAATCGGATTTTTGAGGTAAAAAGATAAAATCCGGAACAACAGATAGAACATAAGTGCCATTTAATACATTAGATTTATGAACAAAGAACCCTCTAAAATAAATAAATGAAACGAATGACATGGATTATCAGATTTTGCTTTTATTATTTCTTGCTATAATCATTTCGCTTTTCATCATTGGGAGTTCGAGATAAAGCGCAAACGTCGTCGTGACTATTTATTGAAAAATTCAATACAGTATCTTAGCCTTTTTCTGTTTAAATTTCTATATTTGCCATATAAAAAAGGATATCAGGTATACATGAAGAACTATTTGATTATATGTTTATTGATATTGATGTCGTGTATGGCGCGTGCACAGTACAATTGTTCCTTTACTCATTATTCGGCGGAGAACGGGCTTTCCCAGAATACGGTAATGAGTATTATTCAGGATCATAAGGGCTTTATGTGGTTTGCTTCGTGGGGTGGTCTTCATAAATTCGACGGATATAATTTCAAAATATATAAGGCTGATCCTGGAAATGATATAGGGCTGAGTCATAACAGGATCAACTCTATCGCTGAGGATAAATACGGTTATTTGTGGTTATTGTCGTATGATGATAAAGCCCACCGGTTTGATCCTTCTACGGAGACATTCCTGAATGTCTCATACACGGAAGAAAACAAGAATATAAATATATCCTCCATCAGGGTTTTGCCTAATGGTATAGTTTGGCTGCTGACTGATAACCGGGGAGCCTTCAGGGTGATAACCGATAGCATAAATCATACAACTAAAACGGTCTATTATTCGGAGACGTCTGATTTTATGCCGGCCCGTACGATCAAACAAGTTTTTCTTGACAGTGATGGTAACGAATGGGTTCTCGGAAATAACGGACTGGGTGTTTTCCGTTCTGGAGTGGAAACGCCGGAAATGTTTTTTGCTGAGAAAGAGAAGTCTTCCGACAATAATCAGAGATTTTATTCGGTTTGCGAGAGTGCCGGTGAGATCTGTTTTGGTTCCGGTAACGGACGCGTATGGAGGTATCTGAAAGCTGATAATCGCTTCGTTTTATTGCAGATGCCGGTTGTGTCGAGAGTTGTAGCCGTACATTATGTGACTCCGCAGGAACTGTTTATTGCCACATCGACAGATGGCTTTTTCATGTACAACATGGATTCCGGAGGGACCGTGCATTATTCTCCGGAAAAGTATAAAGAATTTTCAGGTATGCCTGTTTTATCGGTTTATAAGGATAGATCTTCGGAAATGTGGTTTGAACAGGAGGTCTTAGGGCAAATCCTGCATTTTAATCCGTCTACGAATGTGCTGAAACTGGAAAAAATGCATGTGGAACTGGCACCGGCTCATCGTGCGTTGCCGGCATTCCATGTTCATGAAGATTCAAACGGATATACATGGGTACATCCGTATGGTGGTGGTTTTTCATTTTTTGATCGTAAGAAAAATAAACTAATTCCGTTTTTTAATGACCCGTTATCGGAAGACTGGCGGTTTTCCAATAAAATACATGCTGCTTATTCGGATGTTCAGGGTAATCTTTGGGTGTGTACACATTCCAAAGGGCTAGAAAAAATAAGTTTTCATAACTCTCCGTTCAGTGTAAAGACTCTTGTCAAAGCGTCGAATCATGAATCTCTTTCAAATGAGGTGCGTGCGCTTTATGAAGATTCCGAACATAATTTATGGGTCGGACTGAAAGATGGAAATGTCCGCATCTATGACCCTGCCGGAAAATATAAAGGCTTTTTGCGTAATGACGGGCAGATATCTGTAAGCGGAGATCCGGTTAAAGGGGTTGTTTATGCGATTATGCAGGATAAGGAGGGCAATATATGGCTCGGAACGAAAGGGGACGGGCTGATCTGTGCAACAAAACGCGGCGACTCGTATGAATTGGTTCGTTATAAATATAATGAGGATGATATTTATAGTCTGAGCGATGATAATATTTATTCGGTTCATCAGGATTATAACGGACGTATATGGATTGCTACGTTTGGATATGGCATTAACTATATAGAAAAGAGGGAGGATGGTACATTCGGATTTATAAATAGCAGGAACGACCTGAAGAATTATCCGATAGACCGTTGTTACCGTACACGGTTTATTACATCCGATGATTCCGGTCAGATATGGGTCGGAACAACGGTGGGTGTCCTTACTTTTGATGCTGATTTCAAGAATCCGGATGAGGTTGTTTTTGAACATTATATGCATAAGGAAGGAGAAATTAATAGCTTAAGTAATAATGATGTTCACTGGATTACCGTTACGGAAGACAAAGATATCTATCTCGCTACGTTCGGAGGCGGACTTAATCGTTTTATCCCGTCATTTGATAAAAGTAAACCTTCCTGTTTTGAGTCTTACACCAAAGAGAACGGTTTATCTTCTGATATGCTTTTGTCTATGCAGGAAGACGGCAACAAGAATCTCTGGATTTGTACCGAAAACGGAATATCCAGGTTTTCTATGTTAACTGGTCAGTTTGAAAATTATGACAGGAAAAGCCTCAATTTTCAGACCCGCTTTAATGAGGCCGCGGTTGTGAGAAGATATGACAAACGGTTTTTGTTCGGCACTTCTGATGGTTTATTGTTTTTTAATCCGGATTCCGTGAGTAAAAACGATTATGTTCCTTCGATTGTTTTTACAAGATTACAGGTGAAGGGCGAAAATGTTGTCCCCGGAGAAGACGGTATCATACGGAATGTTATTAATGATGTGCACGGACTTACGCTTTCACATAAAGAAAATATATTTTCATTGCAATATTCCGCTCTTGACATGGCTAACCCTGAATACATTAAATACGCTTATACATTGGAGGGATTTGAAGATAACTGGTCGTATGTTGAAGGACAGCGGGTTGCAACATACACCAACCTTCCGAAAGGGAATTATCTGTTTAAGGTAAAGTCGACAAACGGCGATGGAGTATGGGTTGAAAATGTACGTACGTTACCGATCACTGTTTTGCCGTCGTTTTGGGAAACTCCGTATGCGTATGTTTTGTATGTGCTGGCAATTCTGCTTATTATTTTTACGGCGGTATATATCCTGTTTACTATTTTCCGGCTTAAGCATAAAGTGTTTTTGGAGAAACAGATATCGGATATAAAATTACGTTTTTTTACGGATATATCTCATGAGCTGCGCACTCCGCTTACACTTATCAATGGTCCGGTAGAACATGTGCTGGAAGATAAGGAGTTGCCGGACAGGGTGAGGGAACAACTTGAAACTGTCCAGCGAAACTCCGACAGAATGCTGAATCTTGTCAATCAGATACTCGATTTCCGGAAGATTCAGAACAAGCGGATGAAGCTGCTTATATCACGCGTTGATGTGGTCGCCCTGATTCGTAAAGCAATGAAGAATTTCGAATTGTTAGCCGTAGAAAAAAATATTGATTTTGTTTTTGAAACCGAGAGCGAATCGGTGTATCTGTGGGTTGATGAAGATAAATTTGATAAGATTCTGTTTAATTTGCTTTCCAATGCGTTTAAATATACAAAAAACGGAAAGATGATAAAGGTGTTTCTCCTGAATGAAGAGAAAACATGCACTATCGGTGTTCAGGATCAGGGAATCGGCATTGCTGAGAATAAAAAAGAATCCATCTTCATCCGTTTTGAAAATATTGTCGATAAAAATTTGTTCGACTTAAATAGTACCGGAATCGGTTTGTCGCTGGTAAAAGAGCTGACGGAAATGCATAAGGCGAAGATCAATCTTGAAAGTAAGCTGGGAGAAGGCAGTATTTTCAGCATTGAATTTTTGAAAGGAAATGAACATTACGATAAAGATGTTGAATATCTTCTGACAGATTCTGAAAATAAAGCCTCCGGAGAAGAATCCGGGGCGAATGATCGGGAAAACCCTTCTGCAGGTCTGTATGGCGAGGGAACGGTTTCCAGAAATCAGGATGTTAACGATAATCCGGATGATGATGGAGATATGCCGGAAGAAAAAGAAAAGGAGTTGATGTTGCTGATAGAGGATAATGATGAACTGAGGCATTTTCTGAAAACGATTTTCTGTGATACTTTCAGTGTGATTGAGGCCTCGGATGGAGAGGAGGGACTGGCCAAAGCAATTCAGTTCGTTCCGGATATAATTATAAGTGATATTATGATGTCCGGAAAAGACGGATTGGAGGTTACGAAAGAGTTGCGTGCCGGTTTTGATACGAGCCATATACCGGTGGTATTGCTTACGGCAAAATCAACCATGGATGACAAACTGGCCGGACTTG
>JAITVS010000348.1 GCA_031285685.1 Tannerella sp. | reverse complement strand
CATCCAATGATTTTGCGTTATCTGATTTTAAAAACGACGCAAAATACGGAGGAATCCCCGGAATTATAAAATTATCAATCAATGACCTAAAAGATATTTGTCTTCCTGCAGACAAAAATTACAACTGTATCGCTTTTCGGGCAGGAGGTTATAATATTTATCCTGATTCCGATTTAATATTCAAAAGTTTGTATGAGAATGGTATCCTCTATGATAGTTCCATGGCCAGAGGCTATTATTTCAGATCCGGTCTTTCCGAAGTTGATTTCAGAAAACTACCGGATCTCCCCAACTGGATTATTAATCCGGGAAACTACTGTTCTCAGCTGTCAGACAAAGCAGGAGTAATGGAAATTCCAATCGCCACAATACCTAAAACACTATTCGAAGTCCCCACAAGATTTAAAATAAAAAAATATGCATCCCGGGCTGTAGAAAACAGAGGTAAGATCATCCATCAGGAGAACAAAGTCGACCTCCGTTCTAAAATCAAAATGCTTTTTGCTGCAAGAATGCTGTCGTTTGATAATCATACATTATCATTGGATTATCTTTTACAAATTATCAGATATAATATTGATAAATATAAAAATAAGTCTGACGAACTCATGTTTTCTTTAATATCCCACCCTAAAAGCATGGGTGATTATTCATTTAAACTGATGGAAGGATTTATATCTTCTATTCAAAAATCATATCCGCACGTAGAATTCACAACCTTTACCGATTTTCATCAGACACAACATGTTAACTAATAAGCCGTTATGGATATCAAGAAAATAATATACAAATTACTTCCCAAAGACAAAGCAAAAGAAATCAGATATAAATACCGTATTATCCGGCAGAAACTTTACAAACCCATATCTGAAGAAATGTTCAGGAAGATTCTTACCGGGAAATTCGGAATAAAAACAGGAGATACATTATTCATTCACAGTTCCATCGATTTTCTGAATATTGACTTCTCTCCTCTTCAACTTTTAAACATCCTAATGGATGTTACAGGAAAAGAAGGAACATTACTTTTCCCGGGATGGCATTTTAACTATCGGGCTGAAGATTATTTACTGGATGAAAATAACATCTTCAATATAAAACGCTCACCAACTGTATTGGGATTACTCCCGGAATTAGCCAGAAGATTACCGGACGCACAAAGGAGTATTCATCCGATAAATTCGATTATTGCAATCGGCAAAAATGCGAAAGAAATAATTTCCGGTCATGAACAATCCATATATCCCTGCGGTGAAACCAGTCCTTATTATAAAATGCTGAAATATAATGCAAAAATAATAGGAATTGGGGTTAATTCTAATTTCCTTGCATTTGTACACTGCCCCGAAGATATGATGAAAGAAAATTTTCCGGTACAAACACGCACAAACCAATCTTTTATTGGCAAAGTAAAACTATCCACAAGTGAAATAATGGAAGTAAAAACATTAGCGGCGCATAAGAATATTCAAAAAAGAAATATTCCTGCATTTATAAAGAGATACATACCCAAAGATATTTTTTCCGAATATAATATACGTGGCAGCAACTTCTTTGTTGCCGACGCTAATAATTTATTTAAAAAGATGGTTGAACTGGCAAAACAAAACAAAACAATATACAATAGTTAGAATTGCACTAAAGCCTCTGTCAAATCAGTCCGCATTGCTTCAGCTAACCGAGACTCCATTCTTTTTTCGATCACAAAGAGACCCGGATAATTGATTCTAAAACAAATCAAGTTCTAATTGAGTATATTTTTGCTCCGGCTCATCGGCTGCATTACTAATTCCCAGCCCTAACAGTCTCACCGGCTGATTTGACAAATCAACCTGTTTCATTATTTCACGCGCCGTATTCCAAAACAGATCAAAGCTGGTGATTTTAAATGGCAGGGTCTTACTTCGGGTGATGATTTTGAAATCGGCATATTTTACTTTGACTGTTACAGTCCTGCCGTAAAAATGCTCTTTTTCGACACGCTCCATGACTTCTTTGGCTAAGTGATATAACTCAACGGTCAGCAACGTCAACTCCGCTTTGTCTTTTAAAAAGGTCGTTTCGTTACTGATGGATTTAATGATACGTTCCGCCTCCACTTCCCGTTCGTCAATACCACGGGCATTCCGGTAAAAAAGATGTCCGGCCTTGCCGAACAAACGCACTAATTCTTGTTCGGATCGTCTTTTCAAGTCTGATCCGGTATAAATTCCATATTCATGCATCTTTCGTGAAGTAACTTTACCGACACCAAAAAATTGCTCAATCTTCAGACCTTCTACAAATTTTTCAGCTTCTTCCGGATGGATCACAAAAAGTCCATCCGGTTTTTTATAATCGGAGGCTATCTTTGCCAGAAATTTATTGATGGAAACACCAGCAGAGGCCCTTAACTGTGTTGCGTCATATATTTTTTGTTTTATTTCCCTCGCTATCAGTGTAGCCGATGGATTATTTTTATGATTTTTAGTCACATCCAGAAATGCCTCGTCCAGCGACAATGGTTCGACCAAATCGGTATATTCATAAAAAATATCCCGTATCTGGCGAGAGATTGCATGATAGACATCAAACCGCGGCGAAACAAAGACCAGAGACGGACATTTATGTTTAGCCGTCAGCGAAGGCATTGCAGAACGAACACCATATTTACGGGCTTCGTAGCTGGCAGCAGCTACTACGCCACGAGCTTCGGAATAACCGACAGCAACCGGTTTTCCACGTAAATCTTCGTTATCACGTTGTTCCACAGAAGCATAAAACGCGTCCATGTCAATATGGATAATTTTTCGCATATGCAAAGTTAGCATTTTATCCCTGAATCGTACCACCAACCAATATCCGGATTTTGCGTTAACATCATGACCACTATCTCCAAAACAGAGTATTTATTATAAATTCACACAATAATGTCATTATGTCACCTTTCACCTCTGGCATCTATTTTGCACTTTTAAAAATGAAAAAGAAATTTAATCACAAAAGAAAGGAGATACAAATATATGAATTTTAATAATTTTACAATTAAATCACAAGAAGCCGTACAGAAAGCGGTTGAACTTGTAAGGCAAAACAGCCAGCAAAGTATCGAAGCGGTACATTTGTTAAAAGGCGTCATTTTGACAGGTGAAAGTGTAATGCAATTTCTCACACAGAAACTGGGAGTCAATCAACAGGGACTGATACAGAATATAGATCGTAAGATCGACTCTTTACCCAAAGTTTCCGGAGGAGAACCCTACCTGAGCAGTGAGGCCAATGCCGTACTGCAAAAAGCGGTTGATTACAGCAGTAAATCGGGCGACCAGTATGTTTCGCTTGAACATATTATTCTGGCGTTGTTGACGGAAAAAAGCGATGCATCGCAGATGCTGAAAGATGCGGGCATGACGGAAAAAGAATTGCGCGCAGCCATTGACGAATTACGTAAAGGTAATAAAGTAACAAGTCAGTCTGCCGAAGATACTTATGGCGCACTCAGTAAATACGCCGTCAATCTGAACGAACGGGCACGTTCGGGGAAACTGGATCCGGTAATCGGTCGTGATGAAGAGATACGGCGTGTATTACAAATTTTAAGTCGCCGGACAAAAAATAATCCGATCCTGATCGGTGAACCAGGGGTTGGCAAAACCGCAATAGCAGAAGGGTTGGCTCATCGTATTATTCGTGGCGATGTACCTGAAAACCTGAAAAGCAAACAGATATTTTCATTAGACATGGGAGCTTTGATTGCCGGAGCTAAATACAAAGGCGAATTCGAAGAACGCCTGAAAGCTGTGGTCAACGAAGTGATTAAATCGGAAGGAGAAATCATTTTATTTATTGACGAAATACATACACTCGTAGGAGCAGGAAAAAGTGAAGGTGCTATGGATGCAGCCAACATCCTGAAACCGGCTCTGGCACGCGGGGAATTACGTGCCATAGGTGCAACAACACTGGATGAATATCAGAAGTATTTTGAAAAAGACAAAGCACTGGAACGTCGTTTCCAGATGGTAATGGTAGAAGAGCCGGATGAGGCGGACTCAATTTCAATTCTCCGCGGATTGAAAGAAAAATATGAAAATCATCATAAGATACGCATCAAGGATGATGCTATTATCGCAGCCGTGCAATTGTCCAGCCGTTACATCACAGATCGCTTCCTCCCGGATAAAGCTATCGACCTGATGGACGAAGCGGCAGCACGTCTGCGTATGCAGGCTGACTCCGTTCCGGAATCATTGGATGAAGTGTCACGCCGCATAGCACAGCTTGAAATCGAACGTGAAGCTATTAAACGCGAAAAGGATAAAGATAAGCTGGAGCCACTGAATCGGGAAATTGCCAATCTAAAGGAAGAAGAAAAGAAGCAGAAAGCGAAATGGCAAAGCGAAAAAGAACAGATTAATCAAATCCAGCAAAATAAAATCGATATTGAGAACCTCAAATTCGAAGCAGAAAAAGCTGAACGTGAAGGCGACTACGGCAAAGTAGCAGAAATACGTTACGGCAAACTGAAAGAAAAAGAAGCTCAGATAGAAGAAATACAGAAGAAGCTGCATGAGATGCAAGGTGGAGCTGCAATGATAAAAGAAGAAGTTAGCAGTGAAGACATCGCCGATGTTGTATCACGATGGACCGGAATACCTGTCAGCAAGATGATGCAAAGTGAAAAAGATAAATTACTGCATCTCGAAGATGAGCTTCATGAGCGTGTAATCGGACAGGATGAAGCTATCAAAGCGATCGCCGATGCTGTACGCCGTAGCCGTGCCGGACTGCAGGATCCCAAACGCCCTATAGGCTCTTTTATTTTCCTCGGCACAACAGGTGTCGGAAAAACAGAACTGGCAAAAGCATTAGCCGAATATCTGTTTGATGATGAAAATATGATGACCCGCATTGATATGAGCGAGTATCAGGAAAAATTCAGTGTCAGCCGTTTGGTTGGCGCTCCTCCGGGATATGTCGGTTACGAAGAAGGTGGCCAACTAACTGAAGCTGTACGGCGTAAACCATATTCCGTTGTATTATTCGACGAAATAGAAAAAGCGCACCCTGATGTGTTCAATATCTTGTTACAGGTATTGGATGACGGTCGTTTGACAGATAACAAAGGACGTACCGTCAATTTTAAAAATACGATAATCATAATGACAAGTAATATGGGTTCATCGCTCATTCGTGAAAATTTTGAAAAGATGACGGCTGAAAATCACGATCAGGTAATAGCTGATACAAAGAAAGAAGTTCTTGATCTGATGAAAAAAACAATCCGGCCGGAATTTCTGAATCGTATAGATGAAATCATTATGTTTACTCCGTTGAATGAAAAAGAAATACGCCAGATTGTCAGTCTGCAACTTGCAAATACTCAACGCATGCTGGAAAAAAATGGTATCAGACTCGAATTTACAGATGCGGCATTAGACTATCTTGCAGATAAGGGGTATGACCCGCAGTATGGCGCACGTCCGGTAAAACGAGTTATTCAGGAACTTGTTCTGAACGAGTTATCCAAAAAAATTCTCGGTTCGGAAATAGATAATAAACGTCCGGTCATCATAGACAGAAATAAAGAAGGACTTGTTTTCTCAAACTGACCCCAAGCATCTCTACTGATTATTAGCCGATTTAATAAACGCATTTTAAAACCAATAGTGGCTGCCCTATTTTATTTATAAGGGCAGCCTTATTTATAATTTTGACAACCCAATCCACCAAAGGCCCTTTCTTTAAAAAAACAAAAAGCGTAAGTATTGTACCCTTATCCTGAATTACCGTAGCCAAAATATTAGATTCTTTCTGAATTATTAATAATGCGAATCAGTAGTTGAAAACCTAACGAATCGCAAGATGTTTAAAATATTTATTATCAATAAAATAAATGCAT
>JAITVS010000326.1 GCA_031285685.1 Tannerella sp. | reverse complement strand
CTGGTTGCAATTGTAACACATGTGGCAGACGCCCGTTCATGCGTGCTTCATCCCGCAAGTCATACGCACCGGCAAATGTCCGACGAACAACTTATTGCGGCTGGCGTCGCACCGGATCTGATTCGCTTTTCCGTCGGTATTGAAGATATAGAGGACCTTATTGCCGATGTGGAACAAGCCCTGGAACAAGCCTGATTGAAGATGCTGTTGTATATAAAAACCGGTCAGTGAATTTATATTCATTATTTAAGAATTTATACCCGTATATACGTCCATACCGTTTATTAATAACGGGCACACTATTTCTTACACTTGTCGGCTCACTGGCAGCACAGGTAAATGCTCTTGTGCTGCAATATACGGTGGATGAAGTGAACAAACTGGTCGAAGCGGGAAAAGGGGTTACCGAAGGTCTCGGAATATTGATGTTTATCTCGTTCGTATTATTGGGGAAGGAGGTTCTGACAGCATTTATTACTTTCGGGCAACGATATTTCGGGGAAAGGTTGCGGATCATGGTTTCGAAAGATCTGGCACAATCCGTAATCGAAAAGATCCTTACCTACAGAATGGCGTTTTACACATCAGGCGATAATGAAACCGGTAAACTACAAACACGCATAGACCGCGGTGTTGAAAGTCTCACCCGTATGGTTCAGAATTTCTTCATCGATATACTGCCTTTACTTACAAGTTCGGTTATCGCTCTTATTCTGATGTTTAATGCTAATTTATACGTTGGGCTTACCGCTTTGTGTATCATTCCCGTATATTTTTATATTACATACAGAGAGGCGCGCAAGCTAAAGGGCTGGCGTATACAAAGACGTAAATACCGTGAGATAAAAAGTCAGGGTATCATGAGCATTATTGAGTCGATCAATGTCATTAAATCTTTTAATCGTGAGAATATAGAAGCCGATAAACAGTTGGATTTGCAGAAACAGCTTACGGATAACCAGATGCAGACACGTAAAGTAGGTTTTCTTTTTGATGGTCTGAAAAGTTTTGTTGAACAGATCGGGGTCGTATTTATAATTATACTCACAGCATACCTGGTTTTGAACGGTCAAATGACGATCGGTGCAATCATGTTTCATATCATGTTATTCAGCAATGTTTCCGCACCCATACGCCAACTTCATCGTATATATGATGAAATGAATGATGCATTGATCTATTCGGAAGGTTTTTTTGAGATTCTGAATGCTGAGGAAGAAACGGAACAGAGCGGTAGTTACCGTCCGGAAACCATACATGGTACATTTGAAATCCGACATGTTGATTTTACTTACCCTAACGGAATCAATGCATTACATGATGTCAGTATGACGATTAAAAGTGATAAAATAACAGCATTAGTCGGTCTTTCCGGTGCCGGCAAAAGTACGGTTGTGAATCTGCTTGACAAGTTTTATCAACCCGACAGCGGCGTAATATTGTTAGACGGTGTCGATTTACGTGAATATGACACCCGGTATCTGCGCGATCATATCGGATTGGTATTACAGAAAAATCATATTTTCAATGGGACCATCGAAGAAAACATAAGATACGGATATCCTGACGCAACATTTGACGAAGTTGCCGAAGCTGCGCGCAAAGCATATATTTATGATCAGATCATGGCATTACCCAAGCAGTTTTCCTCCAGAGCCACCATGCTTTCCGGAGGCCAGCAACAACGTATAGCCATAGCACGTATGTTTCTTAAAAATCCGCCGATTATCTTTCTGGACGAGCCGACCGCGAGCTTGGATGCTATAGCAACAGAACAGATAAAAAACAGCCTTGACGCCATAAAGCGCAACCGTACGGTTATTATGATATCGCACAGTATTTCACAGATTATAGACTCGGATGTTATCTATACACTGAAGGAAGGTCGTGTTATGGAACATGGAACACACGAAGAAATATATCACCAAAACGGAGTCTATCACGATATATTCGATGCTTCCGCACGCAGTCTGAATATCGAAAAGATTGCGAAGACAATGGAGGAAAAGGAATAAATAAAAAATAATATCTTTGCATCAAATAAATAGAAATAGTTATGAAAAACACAAATGAACGGTATGTTTGGCTTGATGTATTACGTTTTATAGCCATATTTCTGGTTGTCTGTTCACATTGCTGTGATCCGTTCAATCTTGCTCCCGATGCGAAAAATAACCCGGATTACGGGATCTGGGGCGCTTTATACGGTTCATTCCTTCGTCCCTGTGTACCTTTGTTTGTCATGATGACAGGGTTGTTATTGTTGCCTGTAAATAATATACCGCCCGGAAAATTTTACAGAAAACGGATTTTACGGGTACTGGTTCCGTTTCTGATATGGTCCTTACTTTATAATTTGTTCCCATGGATCACAGGAATTGTTGGAGGCGATCAAACGACTGTCGGTACTTTCTTCCCCTACTCTATAGCGTACGGCAATGTCCCGTCTCTGGGTTTGTCGGATGCGCTTGTTAATATCGCCAGAATACCGTTTAATTTCTCCGTATATGCCGTTCATATGTGGTATATTTATATGCTTATCGGTTTATATTTATTCATGCCGTTTTTCTCAGCATGGATTGATAAATACAGCCGTAAAACGACGGAAATGTTCCTGGTTATATGGGGAATTACCTTATTTCTTCCGTATGCTTATCAATATATATCTACTTATTTCTGGGGTACGTGTTCGTGGAACGCATATGGTATGTTGTATTATTTTGCAGGCTTCAACGGGTACCTGCTTCTGGGATATTATCTGAACAGGTATAATACATTGACATTGGGTAAAACCATCTTGCTGGCCATCCCTTTATTTGTGATCGGTTATGCCGTCACCTATACGGGTTTCAGCCACATGATCGCGAATCCGGAATCAAGCGAAGAAATGATCGAATTATTCTGGACGTATTGCTCACCGAATGTTTTACTGATGACGATCGCCGTATTTATGATCACTCAGAAAGTAGTCATAGAATCTTCATTCTGGAAAAAAATATTAGCCAATCTTACCCAGTGCGGATTAGGCATTTACATGGTACATTACTTCTTTGTCGGAGTGGGATTTTTAGCAGCACAAAAAATGGCTGTTCCGGTGCCGTTGCTTATTCCTGTTGCCGCCATGATTGTTTTTGCTTTCTCCTGGATTATCGTATCGCTTGTCTACGGATTTATACCCAAGGCTGCGCGATGGATTTTGGGGTAGTTCGTTCTTTTGTCTTGCTACAAAAGAACCAAAAAAGCAAGACTTCGTGTGCTTCGCATCGTTAAGCTTAACGTTTCGGTCGGCTAAAATCTATGTAACTCGCTTTTCGCTTCGCTGCAAGCTCAAACAGCATAGATTTTTGACGCCTTCCTGCACTGCTTAACGGCTCACCACACGAGGCCGGTCTTATCATTAACGTTCAGAGAGCAAGTTCCGCTTCGCTTCAAAATCATTATCAAGTACTTTATACTTCGCTAAGTGATCTGTGGTTATCAATTCTTATAGAACTCCTTTTGTGCTTGGCAGGTCGTATTTATAGACGTCGCGCTTTACGGCCATTTTAATGGCTCTGGCCAACGCTTTAAAGATACCTTCCGCCTTGTGGTGTTCGTTTTCACCTTCGGCTTTTATATTTAAGTTCATTTTGGCGGCATCGCTTAATGATTTAAAGAAATGAAGAAACATCTCCGTCGGCATATCTCCGATCTTTTCCCTCTTAAAACCGGCATCCCAGACAAGCCACGGACGTCCTCCGAAATCAAGTGCCACACTGCAGAGGCAATCATCCATCGGCAAACAGTATCCGTAACGTTCGATTCCCCGTTTGTCACCTAATGCTTTGTATAAAGCTTCCCCAAGCGCTATGGCCGTATCTTCTATCGTGTGATGTTCATCCACGTGCAGATCTCCTTTGACCTTGATAGTCAAATCTAATCCTCCGTGTTTGCCGATCTGTTCGAGCATATGATCGAAAAAGCCGATACCGGTCGATATTTCACATATGCCGTTACCGTCCAGATTGACGCTGACGAAAATATCCGTTTCTTTTGTTGTACGCTGAACGGTCGCCTGACGTTCACCGGCAAAAAGCAGATCTTTTATCTGATCCCATGAATTACAAGAATAAAAGCCATCTTTGTCTTCAATATTATTTTCATTGTGGTCCGTACTATTTTTTGCCGCTATCAGAATCCCTCTACACCCCATATTTTCTGCCAGTTGCATATCCGTCTCACGATCACCAATGACATAAGAGTTTGCCAGATCATAATCCCCGTTCATATATTCTTTCAACATGCCTGTCCCGGGTTTACGATTGGGAGAATTATCTTCCGGAAATGACGGATCGATCAGTATATTATCGAAAGCAACACCTTCGCTCGCAAATATTCCAAGCATTTTGTCTTGTACACAATCAAAATTTTCCTGTGGATTTGACGGTGTACCCAATCCGTCCTGATTTGTTACTATAACAAACTCAAAATCAAGATTTTTTCGTATAAAATACAAATTACGGATTACGCCCGGTAAAAATTCCAGCTGCTCAAGCGTATCAACCTGAAAAGTTACGGGAGGCTCAACGATAAGCGTACCGTCACGATCGATAAATAAAGCTCTTTTTTTCATACATACGAAAATTAATTTTTACACTAAGGTAGTATAGAACTCGCTCTTCGGTTCATCGCCTCCGGCGATACATTTTCATGCTCGTTTCATTGTAATCTTATTCTTTTGTCTTACCACAAAAGAACCAAAAAGGCAAGACTTCGTGTGCTTCGCATCGTTCTGCCGGACGTTCCGACAGCTAAAATCTATAAAACTCGCTTTTCACTTCATTACAAGCTCAAACAATATAGATTTTGACGCGGTCTGCACTGGCAGAACGGCTCACCACACGAGGTCAGTCAATTAATATCTTGCGATCAATTAAAATCTTAATATCCTATATCTCTCTGTTTCTTCTAAAAGGGCAGATCCGAGGCATCGTCGGAAGGGGATATCTCAGGTGCCAGCGGAGGCTGGGCCGCTTGTGTAAAACCGGCATCCGCAGGCATACCATCGTCAGCCTCTACTTTCCATGCGCGGATATCATTGTACCAACGACCGTTATACTCACGACAATCTATATCAAAACTCACTCTTAAGTTCTGTCCCTCCTGAATATTAGACTGATCAATCTTGTCACCCCAGAGATTAAACATCATTTTGCGCGGATACTGTGAACTCTGATCATACTCGATTACATAATCCTGTTTTTTCCATACACCGTTTTTTCCTTCGCCCGTCTGAAGTGGCTGTACGGCAATAATTTTTCCTCTTACTTCCATAAAATTATAATTGTTTTAATTCGTTTATCAGTATATTATTTTCTTCTTCCGTACCGACGGTAATACGCAAACATCCGAGACACAGGGATAGGTTATTGCGTTTACGTACGATTATTCCATCATTCACCAGTTTATTGTAGAGACCTTCAGGATCAGGAACTTTGACCAGCAGAAAGTTTGCATCCGACGGGTATATCTTTTCCACAAAAGGTATCGTCTGAAGCTTTTCCGCCAAAATACCGCGTTGTTCCAGCAACATTTCAACCCATTTATTTTTACGCTCTTCGTGATCCAACTGCTCGCTTACAAACCTTTGTGTCAACGTATTGATATTGTACGGGTATTTTACATTGTTCAGGTAACTTATTATCTTTTCCGAAGCGAAAGCCATTCCACACCTTACAGACGCAAGACCCCATGCTTTGGAAAATGTCTGCATGACAACCAGATTCGGAAAGTTGTCCAGTTCTGTCAGCCATGACGGTTGGGAAGAAAAATCGATATATGCTTCGTCGATGACGGTTATTCCTCCAAAACTGTTTAATACATTCCGGACTTCGTTATGATTCAATACATTTGCCGTCGGATTATTCGGTGAGCAAAGGAATATGACCTTAGTTTGTTCATCTACTGCTGCCAACAGGCGTTCCGCATCCAGAGAAAAATCATCATTCAGCAAAACAGGACGGTATTCCACATTATTGATATCGGCGCAAACCTTATACATGTTATAGGTGGGATCTATGGCTACGATATTATTTTCTTTCGGTTCGCAGAATATACGTATAATCAGATCTATCGGTTCGTCACTACCTACACCGAGCATAATTTGCGACGGACGAATATGCTTTATTTTTGCTATTTTTCCTTTTAGTTCTTCCTGTAATGGATCCGGATACCGGTTATAAGGAGCATTCATCGGATTTTCGTTCGCATCAAGGAATACGGAAGCCTCTCCTTTAAACTCGTTACGTGCACAGGAATAGGGTTTTAACTTTTGAATATTGTCCCTGACCAATTGCGATAATTCTATTGCCATATTACTGAATTTTGTGTACAAATGTAGTGCAAATCGAACATAAAACAAAAAAAAGGGAATCCTTATTTTGTTTTGTTGCGATGCCACCTACATTTTGTTTGATGTGAAATGCAGTACAAACCGGGTGAGTGTTCGACAAAATATGGTGTAAATATAAGCAATGATGAAAGGGAGTCTGTTTCGTTTATTTTATTGCTTTAATGACAAAATTGTAGTTATAACAATTTATAACACTCGCCAATTAAACTTTGGTCTGTTTTTTGTTCTAATTCTACTTTAACAGATTAAAAAAACGAGCGCAAAAGTCAGGACAAACACATTCAATTATTTGGCATTCAAATGATTAATTAGTATATTTGCGGTATGGATAGAAAAGCAAACAA
>JAITVS010000324.1 GCA_031285685.1 Tannerella sp. | reverse complement strand
GATTCAATTAATTCGGGCTGTTTCGTAATGTATGGATTATTGGGAATATTCGGCAGATACGTTTTCGTTTCTTGATAGAAAAAAGAGTAATCGTTTTTGCTATGCAATTCTGTCCGTTGTTCGTAAGAAAAAGAGATTTTCGTATCAAATCCGTTAAAAACCTCCATCCGGTGTTCTATCCCAATGCGAGTACGGTCGTAGAGGTAATTGTAATTGTCTTTGACAAACAAAGTTGCCATCAAATTAAGGATCGGATGGACACCGTAAATACGGTTAAAATCAACATTTTCTTTTCCACCGAAAACAAAAAAAGCCGCTCTCATTTCGGGTAAATATTCATAGCCTGTTGAAACAAAAAAAGGAACCTGTTTTTGGGCAAAAGAATATCCGATAGCCGCCGAATTGTGCCAAACGGTATGATTTTTAAACTCCCAATCGAAATATCCGCCCAATTTTATCTTAAAACCGTCCACGGGATTCAACGTAAGTATTTCGTCCAAATATTTGAAACCATAACGGTATTGGTTCGGCTGCTCATCGGGAGGTGGATTGTCCGCCGGATTTCCTCTTGGAATACCATCTTCTAATTTGGTCGAAAATGAAGCAGATAGCTGAAATTCAGCCTTAAACCCTGTTGTTTTCATTTTTCCGGAAACAAAGCAGGTATCAGGGACGAAAATTCCGTTTTCGTTTTTTCGGAAATGTTCTTCAATAGAAAAAGTAAAAGAGGCAAGCACGTAATTCATGTTTGCAGATAAATGAAAGGCGTGTACTTGCCACGTAGAATCCACAATATCCACATATCCTGAAAAAGCATACGGATTTTTATGTTTGGGAATCATGCGAATGCGGAAAATTTTCTCCCCAAATGCATTAGTAAAAATTTCCTCCAAACGAAACCGATAAACATGTAAGGCTTCCGGCGACAAAGGCGAAATAAGACGACAGGTGTCGTTGTAAATATCATACTGAATAAGTCGTTCCAAGTTAAACGATTCTATTTTTTGGGGAAAAGAATTTTCTGATGGAAGAATAGTAAGCGTTGAAGAATCAGTCGTTTGATTCGGTTTTATGATTTTTTCCTGAGCAAGAATATCTCCGTTTTTCAAAGAGGGCTCATTCGATGTTGTTAACAGAGCATTGAATAGTCGGGAAATTTTATCAATCTTGAAAGTTGCCTTGTAGCAGGCCTCTGTTTGATAATGAAGAAAAAAATTGCGATAAATGCATGCTTGGGCAACGGCTTTTTGCATGATCCTGTTTGACGAATCCTTCTCCACATTTCCCTTAGCCATAACCGGACAAATGAAAAAAGGAGGGAATATGAAAAATAGCCATAGAATCCTTGAAATTACGTCTCTTTTATGATTGGAAAATGCAAAAAACATTCTGTTGCGAAAAATTAGATATCTAAATAATTGTTACCCATGCGGTTAATTGCATACATACTTACTTATAGCATCAAATACAAGATTGCAAAAGTATAAAACTAAGTTTTATGAGATGACAAACCCCTGCTGAAAACGAAAAATCAAGTGTTGAAAGCGAAAATTTTATCTATAAAATTTAGGCTAAGAATATATATCTTTGCTATGCTAAACGTATTAGAACAAAAGCATTCAATAAATTGATAATTAGTATTTTGAAAATAAAAAAAGAGAATTAGAAGTTTAAAATCATATAAAATAATCTAAAATGAAGAAAATTGTAACATTAGCATTGCTTTTGACAAGCGTGATCTTATCGGCGCAAACCAACCTTCAGTGGAGAGGTGAAAATCGGACAGGCATTTACAACGAAACCGGATTGCTGAAATCGTGGCCGGCAAACGGACCTGAATTACTTTGGCACTTCGATGGATTGGGCGAAGGGCACTCTTCCGTGTCCATCGCAAACAACAAAATCTACCTGACAGGAATGACCGACAGTACTGGAATCATTTATGTCTTGGATGTGAACGGTAAATTATTGAAGAAAAAAGCTTACGGAACCGAATGGCATGAAAATTATAACGGTTCGCGGGGAACAGTAACCGTCAATAACGGAAAAATATACCTGATCAGCGGTATGGGCGGTTTATACTGTTTTGATGAAAACAGTTTGGATATCCTTTGGCAGAAAAACGTCAAAAAAGACTTCAATTCCGAAAATATTAAATGGGGCATCAATGAATCTCCATTGATTGTGGGTGAAAAAATAATTTTCACGCCCGGAGGTAAGGAACACAATGTTGTGGCATTGAATAAGAATGACGGAAAACTCATTTGGAGTTGCTCCGGAGAAGGTGATCTTTCCGCTTATTGTTCCCCATTGTATGTTGGGAATCAGCAAGTCCCGCAAATAGTTACCATGACTGCCGATCATATCATTGGAGTGGATATCGCAACCGGAAAAAAATTATGGTCTTACGAAAATAAAAACCGTCATTCTGTGCATGCGAACACGCCGGTTTATGCCGACAATATGTTGTTGTGTACCAGTGGTTACGGAAAAGGTTCCGTGATGTTGCGTTTAAAAGACGGTGGGCGCAGCATTGAAAAAGTCTGGGAATCGATAGAATTGGATTCCAGAATAGGCGCCATGGTCAAAATCGGAGATTATGCGTATGGCTCGGGCGACGCCAATAGATACTGGTTTTGCGTAAACTGGCAGACAGGTGAACAGACATACAAAGACAATTCCCTGCCGATAGGCGTTGTTATCGCAGATGATGGAATGCTCTATTGCTATTCCGATCGTGGAGACATGGCACTGGTAAAAGCCACGCCCGAAAAATTTGATTTGATAAGCAGATTCAAAATCACTATGGGAACCGAGCAGCATTGGGCACATCCGGTGATCTATAACGGCGTGCTTTATGTAAGGCATGGAAATACGTTAATGGCGTATAAGGTTAAATAGTTTCAGATTCCAGATTCCAGATTATGATAAAACAACTTGAAACCTGAAACTTGAAACCTGAAACATAAAACATAAAAACATATTGATATGAAACAACTCATAATTCTCATAATGATTGCCTTTTCGCTGCATCTTTCAGCGCAAAACGTGGTACAATGGCGGGGAGACAGAACCGGGGTTTATAAGGAAACGGGATTACTGAAATCGTGGGGCGATAAAGGGCCGGATTTGCTATGGCATTTTGACGGATTGGGCGAAGGACATTCTTCGGTGGCGGTCAGCTCGGGAAAGTTGTATATTACCGGAATGACAGACACTACGGGCTATCTTTATGTATTGGATACGAAAGGGAATCTGTTGAATAAAAAGGAATACGGCACGGAATGGAATACAAGCTACAACGGCACGCGCGGCACGATTACTCCCGATGACGGACGGTTGTACTTAGTTACCGGAACAGGCATGTTAATCTGTTTTAATGAATCGGATTTGAGCATTTTATGGAAAAAAAGCATGCGGCATGATTTTGGGGGCGAGCCGCCCAAATATGGAGTAAATGAATCGCTGCTAATCGTAGGAGATAAATTGATCTTTACCCCGGGCGGGAAAGTGCATAATATTGTGGCTCTCAATAAAAAAACGGGAGAACTTAGCTGGAGTTCCAAAGCAATGGGAGATATTTCAAGTTATTGCTGTCCGATCTATATTGCTGACCAGCCTAAACGCCAGATAGCCACCATAACCGGACATCATGTGGTGGGAATTGACATTTCCAATGGGGATATGCTTTGGTCTTTCCCCTTCACCAATCGTTTCTTTGAACATCCCAATACGCCCGTTTATGACAACGGAATGTTGTTTTGTACAAGCAGTTATGGGGTAGGTTCTATTATGTTGCAACTTAAAGACGGAGGACAAAATGTTGAAAAAGTTTGGAGTTCGGTCGAACTTGATTCCAGAACAGGCCATTTCCTGAAAATCGGAGATTATCTTTATGGTTCGGGCGATTATGGAAAAGGAAGCTGGTATTGTATCGACTGGAAAACAGGTGACATTAAATATAAAGACAATCAATTAGCTACAGGTGCGGTCATTGCGGCAGACGGTATGCTCTATTGTTATTCGAATAAAGGAGATATGGCGTTGGTGAAAGCCACACCTGAAAAGTTCGACATGGTAAGCATGTTCAAAATCACTATGGGAACCGAGCAACACTGGGCGCACCCTGTTATCCATAACGGAGTGCTTTATGTGAGGCACGGGGATGCGTTGATGGCGTATAAGGTCAGGTAGTTCAAAGATTTCAAATTTCAAATTCCAAATTATGATAAAACAATCTGAAAACTGAAACCTGAAACCTGAAATCTGAAACTTGAAACCTGAAACTTGAAACCTTGAACACAAAAACCACCCTCATATTAATTTCTGTACTAACAACGCTGATTTTTGTTGGTACAATCCTGTGGTGGCATCTTTATACCCCGAGGTATGATTTTGCTGTTCAGGCTCCCGGAGCGGACAATCGTCCTGAGGGACTTACACGGGCAGCAGATGATGTGGTTATTGGTGAATTTTTTATGCGTTATGAAGAGCAAACCTCGTCTTTGACCGGCAAATGGAGTTGTTTCAGGGGAGAAGACTATACCAATATCGTGTATGCCCCCGGAAAAATCAAAATCACACAAGAAGATTATCCGGTAGTATGGAATGTGGAAACGGGCGAAGGGCATGCTTCTCCTGTAATTTATAATGGATTAGTCTATTTTTTGGATTATGATGAGAAATTGAGTTCCGATGCGCTTCGCTGTTTTTCGTTAGAAAGTGGAAAAGAACTGTGGAGACGCTGGTATCGGGTACCGATGAAACGGAATCATGGCTTCTCACGTACCGCTCCTGTAGTAAACGGAAATTATATCATCACGTTAGGCCCGCAGGGACATGTGATGTGTTGTGACCCTGTTTCCGGCGATTTGAAATGGACGTTGGATATACAAAAAGAATTTAAAACGGAAGTTCCGTTTTGGTATGCCGGACAGTGTCCCCGTATGGATGATAACACATTGATTCTGGCTCCTTCCGGCGAAGATATTTTGTTGGCGGGAATCGATTGTGATTCGGGGAAGGTGGTTTGGCAAACACCCAACACCCTCAACTATAAAATGTCGCATTCGTCGGTCATGCCGATGACCATCGGAGGAAAGAAAATGTACATATATGCCGGAGTGGGAGGAGTCTGCGGGATCTCGGCAGAGCAAAATGACAGGGGCGCATTGTTATGGAATACGGAAAAATGGAATCCTTCCGTAATTGCTCCTTCTCCCTTACAGCTTTCGGCAAACAGCATCTTTTTGGTAGCAGGTTATGGAACCGGAGGCGCTGTATTGCAGGTGAATCATTCAGGCGGAAAATGGAATGCCAATATTGTGGAACAGTACAAGCCGAGCGAAGGCATGTCGAGTGAACAGCAAACGCCAATTTTATATAATAATATGATTATTACAGTATTGCCAAAAGACGGCGGAAGCATGAGGGAAAGATTGGTTTGTTATGCCCTTTCAAACCTTCATGTGCCTGTTTGGACATCCGGAGCCGATGAGCGTTTTGGTTTGGGACCTTATACGGTTATCAACAATATGTTATTTGCTCTTAAAGATAATGGAGAATTATACATTTACGAAATAAAATCACGAGGAATGGAGTTAATGAAAAAACAGCCTGTTATGGATGGAATAGATGCGTGGGGGCCGATGGCTTACGCCGACGGCAGGCTTTTGGTGAGGGATGCGCATCGTGTCTATTGTTTGAAAATAAATTAGAATGGTTTCAGATTTCAGGTTTCAGATTGTTTTTACATAATTTTGGAACTTGAAATCTGGAACCTGAAACCTGAAATCTGAAACAAAAAATATTAATCAAAATGAATAAAAGCATAAAAATACTAATCAATATCCTTGTCTTCCTGCTTATCGGAGGATTTGTATGGTACATGATACATACGGTGAATAAAGATGAATCGCCTGTGGAGCAATCAGAAGTTCTTGAAAACGATGACTTTATTTCTCCTTATCGCTTGGTTTCTTCTTTCGAGACAAAAGGAACAATCCGTTCTTTCGATTTATATAAAGATCATATCTATGTGTCTGCAAAAGATTCTGTTTTTGTCTTTGATTTATCCGGAACAGAACACCATCATTTTTCAATAGCTGCTGATCATAGAGACATGATTATAAAAGATGATCGGATATATCTGCTATATCCGGCAAGAATAGAAATATACACTTTATCGGGCGAGAAGTTGAAAGAGTGGGAGGCTTGCAGCGAGCATTCCGATTACTGTTCAATGACCTTATCGACTGATTATATTTTTGTTACCGATGCCGAAAACAAAAATATCTGCCAATATACCCGAGAAGGTAATTTCATTAAATTCATCAAGAGTCCCAAAGGATTTATCATTCCCAGCTATTCCTTTGATATTATCAACATGAATGACACACTTTATTGCGCAAATTCCGGCAGGCACAGCATAGAAAGTTATACCCTCAACGGAGATTTTATAACCGCTTTCGGAACATCCGGAGAAGAAGCCGGTGCGTTTGCCGGTTGTTGCAATCCGGCTTACCTTGCTCAAACTTCGAGAGGAGATATTCTCGCTTCCGAAAAAGGAATCCCACGTATCAGTTGCTATGGTAAAAACGGAAAATTCAGAACAATACTGTTTAACAGCAAACTTCTGGGAGGAGGGAATACGGCTTATGAAGTAAAAATAGCCGATGATTATATTTTTACAGCAGGAAACAAACAAATTTCCATATTCCGATTTGACCCGGAACTTGCCGAACAATCATCATGTGCGGGATGTACGGCGGATTGTCCGATGAGGGAAAATATTTCAGATTCCAGGTTTCAGATTTCAAATTAAACCTGAAATCTGAAACCTGAAACCAAAAATAAAAGATTATGGCAACAATAGAACGCTTTGAAGATTTAGAAGTGTGGAAATTGGCGCGTGAATTTGCGTTAGATATTTATAAAATTACAGGAAATGATAATTTTGCAAAAGATTATCGTTTTTGTGGACAGATAAGAGCTTCGGCAGGTTCTGTCATGGACAATATTGCAGAAGGATTTGAGCGAGACGGCAGAAAGGAATTTATGCAATTTCTTTTTATCGCAAAAGGCTCATGTGGAGAATGCCGCAGTCAATTATATCGTGCTTTGGATGTGAAATATATTGATAAAGAAACGTTTGATTGTTATTATGAAAAATCTATTATAATATCAAAATCACTATCAAAATTTATTAAATACTTAAAAGAATCAGACCTGAAAGGGAACAAATATAAATAGTTTCAGATTTCAGATTTCAGATTTCAGATTGTTTTTACCATAATCTGAAACTTGAAACCTGAAACTTGAAACCTGAAACCTGAAACCTGAAATTGTATGAAAAACAAAAACACACCCCTGTCCCGAAGAGAGTTTTTGCGTGTCTGCGGAACCATCGTAGCCGGCATTGCATTGGCATCGGTTTCGGGAGCATTATTTAAAAGAATGTACGATAATCGTCAAAGCGATACGGATTATTTTTGGCAGATAGATCCTTCAAAATGCACTTTCTGCGGACGTTGTGAAACGAGTTGCGTCTTACCTGTTTCAGCTGTAAAATGTATTCATGCCTCGCGCGTTTGCGGGTATTGCGATTTGTGTGGCGGCTATTACCGTTCCAACGTGAAAGAACTGAACACAGCCGCCGAAAACCTGATGTGTCCGACCGGAGCCATTAGCCGTAAATTTATTGAAGATCCTTATTTTGAATACACGATCAGTGAACGCCTTTGCAACGGTTGCGGAAAATGTGCCAAAGGGTGTAACTCTTTCGGAAACGGGTCGCTTTATCTTCAAATAAAACAGGATTTATGTAAGAATTGTAATGAGTGCGCCATCACTAAAGTATGCCCGGCGGATGCCATTAAACGGGTTCCGATTGCCAAAGCGCATGATTTGAAAAATGGTTAGAGAATTTCAGATTTCAAGTTTCAAATTTCAGATTATGGAGAGTAATGAAATTAAACCTCATGTGAAGATGATACATAGAATAAATATAAGGAAATAATTTTGACACTATGACCGATTTTCAAGACAGTATGGAAAAACATTTGATAAAATTCAAATCAGACGTACAATATTTGCCTCCGGCCAGCAAGTTATATCATGATATGTCGGATAATCTATTTCCTCCTATTAAGCATGGTTTTTTACAGTATGCTTATAATTCGGGTATGCCCTTGCACAACTATGTTAATCATGTCCGTTCCTCTCAAATTTTTTGTGTCAATTTATTTTTTCATTTAATTCAATATGAAAAATGTGTTCTTCTCAGTGTGTTGAGTAAACAGATAGGTGTTGCTCTTGTTGAATTAATGCATTTTAAATTTGAATTTTCCGCTGATAAAAATGTATTGGGAGAATGGAAAAGTAATGATAATTGCCCTGAAGAATATGTTACGGCAACCGACTTGTATATAAAAGCAAAAGATAATCAAAATAAGTACGGTTATTGACGATTTTTTTTGAATTAAATAAAATTTAGAATCATGAATAAAATTGAAGAAGCGCAAGAAATATTGAAGGCATTTGGATTACCAACTGCCCAGCAGAACGAAATGTCGGCATTAACGTTACTCGCATTGTGCAACATCAAAGAGAATGACAGCTGGGCAAAAACAAACCGTCAAAGTTTAGGTGTAACAAAAGGAATTATGTCGTTTGTTGCCGAGAATTACGGCAGACCTTATGCTCCTAATACACAGGAAACTTTCAGACGACAAGTATTACACCAATTTGTGCAGGGACGAATTGCAGATTATAACCCTGATGAACCCGACTTGCCTGTGAATAGCCCAAAGGCTCATTACGCTATTTCAAACGAGGCTCTTTCCGTTATCAAAACATACAATACGGGAAAATGGAAATCGGCAGTTAAAACATTCATTTCACAAGTCGGAACATTGACACAGACATACGAAAAGGAACGGTCAAAGGAATTGATTCCTGTTACACTTGAAGGAAAAGAAATAAAATTATCTGCAGGAAAACATAACGAAGTACAAGCAGCCGTAATAGAACAATTCGCACCTCGTTTTGCAGGTGGAGCAACAGTCTTGTATTTGGGCGACACGGCGAATAAAGATTTGCATATTGACAAAAAAGGACTTGAAAAAATCGGAATACCCATTACCGAACACAGCAAATTACCAGACGTGGTAATTTATGATGAAGA
>JAITVS010000314.1 GCA_031285685.1 Tannerella sp. | reverse complement strand
AAAATCAAAGCCTTCAGAAGTCAGTTCAGGGGAGTAAGGGATATTCCTTTTTTCATTTTTAGGCTGACTAAACTTTTCGCATAAAACTTAGCAACTCCACCGGGGTTTTACATTGAGCCATTTTTAATCCTATTTTTAATCCTCCACACAAAAAATCCTCATAACTATTGCTGAATTTCAGCGAGTTATGAGGATTTATCCGAGGTACCTGGCGGATTCGAACCGCCGTACATGGTTTTGCAGACCACTGACTAAGCCACTCATCCAAGGTACCTTGTTTGTTTGCGGTTGCAAAGGTATACATTTTTTTGTAAATGCCAAATGTTTTGATTTTTCTTTTTGAAGTCTCATCAAAAAGTACTTTCTTTGCTTTCTGAAAAGAATATATGTTATGATTTATACGGAAACTGAAATTTCTGGTGTTTGGGTTATAGAACCGAATGTCTTTGCCGATGTACGTGGTTATTTCATGGAGGCTTATAAAAAGACGGAATTTGAACAGCATATAGGGCCGGTTGATTTTATACAGGATAATGAATCATGTTCAACGCAAGGTGTTTTGCGGGGACTTCATTATCAATTGGAGCCTTATGCACAATCCAAACTTGTGCGTGTGATACAAGGCAGGGTTCTTGATCTGGCTGTTGATATCCGGAAAGGTTCGCCTACATTTGGAAAATATATTGCAGTAGAATTGTCCGGAGAGAACAAGCGCCAGTTGTTTATTCCTAAAGGTTTTGCCCATGGATTTTATGTAATGAGTGAGACTGCCGTGTTTACCTATAAAGTCGATAATCCATATACACCTATACATGAGCGGGGAATACGTTTTGACGATCCTGCAATTGGCATTGACTGGCATATTATGCAGGGGAATGTAGTTAATACATCGGAAAAAGACAGGCAGGCGCCGGTACTGGGTGATGCGGAAATTAATTTTGAATATAAAAAATAAGAATCGATGAAAACATATTTGGTAACCGGTGGAGCCGGATTTATAGGTGCGAATTTTGTAAAGTATATGCTTGAAACATATTCCGATATACGTATAATTATTCTTGATTCATTAACTTATGCCGGAAATCTGGCTACTATAGAGGCTGATATTGATGACGATCGTTGTATTTTTGTCAAAGGAGATATCTGTGACAGAGATCTGGCGGAAAAGCTGTTTACTGAATATAACTTTAATTATGTTGTGAATTTTGCGGCGGAAAGCCATGTGGACCGTAGCATTGAAAATCCTCAGTTATTTCTTGTTACAAATATTCTGGGGACTCAGAATCTTCTTGATGCTGCGCGTAAGGCTTGGGTTACAGGGAAGGATGATAAGGGTTATCCGACATGGAGAAATGACGTTCGTTTTCATCAGGTATCGACAGATGAAGTTTACGGAAGTCTTGGCGAAACAGGATATTTTACGGAAATGACTCCTCTTGACCCGCGTAGTCCTTACAGTGCATCAAAAACAAGCGCCGATCTTTTTGTAAAGGCATATAATGAAACCTATAAAATGCCGGTTACGATTACGCGTTGCTCGAATAATTACGGGCCGTATCATTTTCCGGAGAAGCTTATTCCTCTAATCATAAAGAATATCCTTGAAGGAAAATCATTACCCGTTTACGGTGACGGTTCGAATGTGCGGGACTGGCTTTATGTGGAAGATCATTGCAAGGCCATTGATATGGTCGTAAACCATGGCCGGGTAGGAGAGGTCTATAATGTCGGAGGGCATAACGAGCGACAAAATATACAGATAGTAAAAACCATTATAAAAACGATTCACCGGCTTATGACGGAAAACCCTGATTATTGCAAGTATCTGAAGAAAAAGGAAGCCGGAGCTGACGGGCAATTATCTGTCGAGTGGATAAACGATGATCTAATTACATTTGTGACGGATCGCCTCGGTCATGACCAGCGCTATGCAATTGATCCTGCCAAAATCACACATGAGTTAGGCTGGAAGCCTGATACGGACTTTGAAACCGGTATTGTGAAAACCGTACGTTGGTATCTTGATAATCAGCCATGGGTTGAACAAATAGTAGAAGGTGATTACGTAAATTATTATGAGCGAATGTATGCCGGCCGTTAAAACGTACCGGTTCTTAAAATTTTAAGAGGATTTATTAATGAACCAACAATATCCATCCGTATTACTGGAGAATGCGGTCAATGAACTTGCAGCGCTTCCCGGGATTGGTCGCAAAACAGCTTTACGCCTTGCACTTTATATGTTACGTCGTGATCCCGGTTATGCGGAGCGCCTGTCTTCGTCATTACTTGCGCTTCGTCGTGATATAAACTATTGTCGTGAATGTCATAATATTTGTGATACGGATATGTGTGCTATCTGCGCTAATCCCACCCGCGATCATTCAACAGTGTGTGTTGTCGAGAATGTAAAAGAGGTGATGGCTATAGAGAATACTTCTCAATTTCATGGTGTGTACCATGTTTTGGGAGGTGTCATCTCTCCGATAGAGGGAATCGGACCGGCAGATCTGGAAATTGGCAGTCTTGTTGAGCGTGTAGCTTCGGGAGGGGTGAGGGAAGTTATCCTTGCTTTACGTACAACCATGGAAGGGGATACGACGAACTTTTTCCTGTATCGGAAACTGGAGCCGTTTGATGTTACGGTTAGTGTTATTGCGCGTGGAATATCCATTGGAGACGAAATAGAATATGCCGATGAGATAACACTTGGGCGTTCGATAATCAATCGCGTTTGTTTCAATGATTCGATAAAGTCTTGAATTTTAATGAGTTGATTTTAATGGATATGCTTGAGAACGACAAGATAAAGCTCAGAGCTCCCGAGCCGGAAGATCTGGAAGGATTTTATAGATGGGAGAATGACACTGCACTATGGTCCTGGGGTAGTACGCTTGTTCCTTATTCACGGTACGAACTGAAGCAGTATATTTTGTCTGCGAAAGATATCTACGAATCAAAACAGCTACGTTTTATGATAGAAAAAAAACAAGATCGGAAATCAGTTGGCATGATTGATTTGTATGATTTTGAGCCGCATCATAAGCGTGCTGCTGTTGGTATTATAATTGATAGGGATTGCCAGGGAAACGGATTGGCGGGTGAAGCATTGTCTTTACTGTGCGGATATTCGTTCTCATTTTTGAAACTTCACCAGTTATATGCTTATATACCGGTTAAAAACGAACCCAGTAAACGGCTTTTTCAACGTCATGGCTTTAAGGAAAAAGGAATTTTGTCCGATTGGTTACAGACGGTTGACGGATATGAAGATGTACAAATTGTTAGTTTAATATCGGATCTTTAGGATAGTTGATCCATGTCATATAAGACCCTCCGATCAGTTCTACGGAATGTTTCCAGAAAGATTCCCCTTCAGCAAGCATAATATTGCGGTTGGATGATTTGCTGACAAGCCAGGAATCCTGACTGATTTCTCCGTCAAGCTGACTCTCCGTCCATCCTGAATATCCGAGGAAGAATTTTATTTTTCCATCAACAGGTTGACCGCTCATCATATAATAATTCAGGCTTTCAAAATCTCCGTCAAAATAAAGATTGTCATCAATCTGTACGCTGTCGGGAATAATGTTTCCCAACGAATGAATGAAGTACAGATGATCTGACGATACCGGTCCTCCGAGATAAATAGGTATACGCGGTACATTTTCCAATCCGTCGAAGAAATCATTTACCCATAAACCGGCTTTTTTGTTCAAGACAAAACCCATTGACCCGTTTGTGTTGTGCTCAATAAGCAACACAACAGATCGTTGGAAGTAAGCATCCTGCAGAAATGGTTCGGATATAAGGATTTTGCCCTTTTCTGGAGACAGGTTATTATGCTTAATTTTGAATATGTCTTTGTATTGAGCCATTGTCACATTTTTATTAAAAGCGGGGGACAATGTATGCCTTTATTGGGACATATACAAGGGAAATTAAAATTTTAACTATTAATAATTGTTAATTAAAATGGTCTGTTTTACGGTGAAATTGGCCTTTATTTCTTATGGAATTTTATCTTGGATGATTCTTTTCAAAAAGAGTAAGACGTTCCTCCAGTAAGTCATATTGATTTGGTTTAATAAAGGATGTACATGCGCGAAGACCTTGCTGGTGACTGCCTGTTGTGCTGAGAGATATAGCGCTTATACCATAGAACATGAGTTCTTCCATGAGTTCTCCACCCTTCATTCCCGGGTATGAGATCGTGAAGTAGAAACCGTCGGCAATCGGTTCATCCAGATCATGATCATAAACAATCCGGAATCCGTGCTTCTTAAATATTGATTTCAATTTTTCCGCTCTTTTTCCATATTCCTTTATTTCATCAACAAAGTTGAATGTTCCGTCGGATGCGGCTTTAAACATGGCCGCCAATGCATATTGAGCCGAATGACTTGTTCCTGAAGAAAGAGCGTAAAGGACGCGGTGAACATAAACCGTACCGAAAGTGCCTCCGCCGTAACGTTGCGTTAATCCTTCATAAACGCGATTATACAATTTATCGGATATTGCCGTTACGGCTATACGCTGTCCGGCGTAGCTGAATGCCTTTGAGCCGGAAATCTGAAGTATATAAAGATCTGTATAGTGTGATACACTGGCTTGATAAGGAGCTTGAAACGGGGTGCCGAGATCTTTGCGGAAATCCATAGCGAAATATGCCAGGTCTTCAATGACAATCGTATCATATTTGGTAGCAATTTTTCCGATTGTTTTCAATTCGCTGTCTGTCAGGCAAAACCATGCGGGGTTATTTGGATTAGAGTAGACCATGGCTGCTATATTACCTTTTGACAAGTACTCTTCAAGCACGGATTGGAGTTTTTCCCCACGATATTCATAGACATCAAACGATTCATACTTATATCCCATCACAGTGATCTGCTGCTTCTGAACCGGAAACCCCGGATCGATAAACAAGATCGTATCCTTTTGAGGATCGCATTGTCCACAGGTAAGAAATGAAGCATAGGTTCCCTGCATAGAGCCGGTTACGGGAATGCAGTGTTCGGGTGATATATCTGTATTTATAAATGCTTTTATAAAGCGTGAAGCCTCTTTCTTGAGCTCCCACATACCGTTTATGTTTGGATATATAGCGGCTATTCCGCTTTGCAGAGCTTTAATTTCGGCATCGACTCCCACTTGTGCAGGTTTTAATCCCGGTACACCCATTTCCATATGGATAAACTCTGTACCCGTCTCTTTTTCCAGCTGATGGGATATCGCCACCACTTCACGGATTGTAGCCTTACCAAAGTCTTTTAATCCAAAACTTTCTATCACTCTCTTAGTCGTCTGATAATCAACAGGAGTTTGCTTCATTGCTCAATTCTTTATAGTAAATAATGCAACAAAGATAAAAATTTTTTCTCAAAAATATTTGGTGTTTAAAAATTAAGCTATATCTTTGCACTCGCAATTCAGAGGAATAGCAATAACAAACAAATTTTGGTGTGGTAGTTCAGTTGGTTAGAATACCTGCCTGTCACGCAGGGGGTCGCGGGTTCGAGTCCCGTCCA
>JAITVS010000310.1 GCA_031285685.1 Tannerella sp. | reverse complement strand
AAAATCAAAGCCTTCAGAAGTCAGTTCAGGGGAGTAAGGGATATTCCTTTTTTCATTTTTAGGCTGACTAAACTTTTCGCATAAAACTTAGCAACTCCACCGGGGTTTTACATTGAGCCTAAATTCGATGAAGAACAGGATGCAGAAGTTGCAAAAAGATTACCTTGGGAGTAATCATAATTGATGTTATGGTTTTGCATAAAATCCAAAAGTGTTGATGTTAACCATTTTCATAAAGTTAATGTCAGGAAGACTACCATCGGGTTTACGTGGTGCTATCAATTCAGTTTCATTTAAATTTGCAAAATCCGCATCAGTGAAAACGTTGTTTATATCGAAGTTGTTGTTTATCATGATGCAGGTTGGTTCGTCTATACGGGTCAGGTTTGTTGTCCGTCCTTTGTAGCTCAGGTTGTTAATCATAACATGGTTGCGTCCCGGAACAAAAGTCAGGATTGTATCTTCCGGAGAGATTTTACCAGCTGTTTCCATGTGGAAGTTGTGATTGTTCCTGTAAGCTGTATTGTTATACCATAGGATACCATCTGCATGGTAATTGGCATCGAAGCCTTTGGCTTTATTTCCGATAGCCAGACAGAACCTGACAATATTTCGAGGCACCGGTACCGGCAGGTTTGCAACTTTCGGATTCCTGGCGTATCCGCCTGATTTGAGTCCATTCCCGTCTCCGCGTGAATGAAAAGCATCATCAGAACCCTCATAAGAATAACCGTTATAGAATGCCCAGCAGTTTTCGATAATGGTCACACCACCATTATTGATGCAATCAAAGCCGTCATCACTGTTGTACCATGCCCGGCATCCCCGAAAAATATTAGGGCCGTCTTCCGGATTGCTGTAATGACTTCCGAATCCGTCTACATTTCCTCCATTTGCTCCCCCTGCGGTATCGCAAACCGGATCGTAATTCCGCCATGCATCACAATTTAGAATGAGGTTGTTTCCGCCGCCCCGCGAGAAAAATCCGATCCCCATGCCGTCATGCATTTCAAGTAGTTCATATATATTATGGCTTCCATTATTGGAGAAACACTCCGATTGGGTATTTTGTCCTGTAATAGTTACCTGTACACCGACAACTTCGATGCCTTTAAGATGTAGCCAATCTGCGCCTATCCAGAATGCAGATACCCGTTTTCCTTCAGGTTTGATTTGTGATAAGTCAAATTTAGGTTTTTCGCCCGGATAAGCAAAGTAACAGATCCTTTTTTGAGGAGTACCACTTTTAGTCAGGTGTGTAACACATGCGTAATTTCCCCGGCGAAACTCTTCGTTTGCGGCAATTTGCCCGGCCGGAATCTGGTATATACCCCCCCGGATATAAACGGTATCACCCGGTTCAACTGCATTCTGTGCACGCTGTACGGTGGCAAAGGGTTGATCTTTATTCCCATTATTGTTATCGTTTCCGTTGGGTGCCACATAAAAAGTTGCCGCGTTCAATTCGGTTGAAAGAACACAGCAAATGCACGTTCCTAATAAAATAAAGAATTGTTTTGTTTTCATAGATTATTTATTTTTACATTAAAGTAGTATGACACGCCTTTGGCATTCATGAACTCCATTTATCATTGATTACTCGTAAATAAACACCGCATGAACCGAAGTTTTTTTTTATTTATAAATTAACGTATGGCACATATCTGCCGTTATCAATTTCAGAGTTGTACAAAAATATATAAATAATGATAGTAAAAGTCTTTTCTTTTCAATTATTAAAGACATGTGAACAATTCTCCATGTTATTGAATAAAGATCCATTATTCCGAATAATTTTTTCAAATAATTAATCCGAATATGGTCTGCCAGGAAAGTGAAATAGGAGCAGCATATACTCTTTTATAAGGGGATATTCGGTAAAGTTACCGATATGTGGATGGCATATGTGTCACTGAGAAAGTAGAATATATGGTTCATATAATTGTTGATCAGGCAATAGTTGACACATTGGTTTAGGGTAGCACTATATTAGTGTATACCCATTTTAGGCATACCGTTTTTTTAAAGAATAAGGAGGCTGTTAAAAAAGAGAACAGTCTCCTTATTGTGTCTGTTCGTCAGAACAGATTATTTATTGTTATAATTTGCCGAAATATTCTGTAGTACGAACCATTTGTGAAACGAAGGACATTTCATTGTCATACCATGCCACCGTTTTCACTAATTGTTGGTTGCCTGCAGTGATGATTTTAGTCTGAGAGGCATCAAATAAAGAGCCGTAACTACTGCCGATAATATCACCGGATACGATTTCATCTTCTGTATACCCGTATGATTCGTTTGATGCGGACTTCATCGTTTGATTTACTTCTTCAACAGTTACATTTTTTCCCAGGACAGTAAATAACTCAACAACTGAACCTGCATCGACGGGAACCCGTTGAGATGATCCGTCCAGCTTGCCTTGCAGTTCGGGAATAACAAGTCCGATAGCTTTGGCAGCTCCTGTCGTATAAGGAATGATATTTACCGATGCCGCTCTTGATTTACGATAATTTGTTTTAGCATCCGGTGTATCCATTAACGGCTGGGAGTTTGTATAAGCATGTATTGTTGTCATTTGTCCTACAATAATTCCGAATTGATCATTTAATGTCTTCGCCATAGGAGCTAAACAGTTTGTAGTGCATGATGCGCAACTTATTAAAGTGTCATCTTTTTCAATGATATTGTGATTTACATTGTAAACAATTGTTTTTACATCACTTCCGGCCGATGCGGAAATAATCACCTTTTTTGCACCGGCCTGTATATGTGCCGATGCTTTATCTTTTGATGCGAAAATTCCGGTACATTCCAGTACAATATCCACATTAAGATTTCCCCATGGGAGATTCTGCGGTGAACGCTCTGCATAGATCGGAATCGTTTTTCCGTTTACAATGATTGCATTGTCGGTATTACTGACGTCTGCATTGAGAGTTCCGTGAATGGAATCATACTTAAGTAAATAGCCCAGCATTGCCGGGGTACTTAAATCATTAATAGCTACTACATCCAATTCTTTACTTTCCAGCATTTTCCGGAAAGCCAACCGGCCGATACGACCAAAACCATTAATTGCTACTTTCATGTTTTTTGCCATTTAAGTTATTAATAATACCTGATACTAAAACCCTTTTCTCCTGTTATTTTTTACATTTCAAAGTTAAGTAATTTTCCTAAAAAAGACAAATCTTATCCAATCTATTATTGTTTTTTTCTTTTTACATGTTGTTCTGGGAATAATCTATTTTGCGATAGTTTCCGCATCTCATTTCGAAAAAAAAGAAGTTACGTTAACTTTGTTTCAAAAATCCATGTGTGGGATGATGGATTATTAAATAATCTGCTTATTTTTGTTGACATATAATAATACCGTAAAAATATGAAGCCAATAGTTACGGGTCTTGCTGCTTATGGAATGTCTGGTTCTTTATTTCATGCTCCGTTTATCAGCATAAATCCCGGTTTTGATTTGAAGTTTATAGTAGAACGTACGAAGAATAATGCAAAAGAGAGATATCCTGATGTCAGGATATTACGATCTTTTGACGAATTATTAGCAGTACCGGAAGTAGAGTTGGTTGTTGTAAACACACCGGATGTTACACATTATGAGTATACAAAGAAAGCTCTTCTTGCAGGAAAGCATGTTATCGTTGAAAAGCCATTTGTTTTTACGGTAGAGGAAGGGGATGAGCTCATCGAACTTGAAAATGAAAAATCACTGATGCTTTGCGTCTTTCAAAACAGGCGTTGGGACGGAGATTTTCTTACGATACGAAAACTGTTGGATTCAGGAGTTCTGGGGCGTATAGTAGAGTTTAGTTCTTCTTATCAACGTTATCGCAATTATATTCAGCAAAATACGTGGAAAGAAATTGCAGATAATCGTGTTGGAATTACTTATAATCTGGGTTCTCACATGATTGATCAGGCGGTTGTTCTTTTCGGTATGCCCGAAGCTGTATATGCTGATATAGATAAATTAAGGGAAGGTAGTATGGTCGATGATTATTACTACGTTCAGCTTATTTACCCAAAGCAGAAAGTCTCACTTCGTGCAAGTTATCTGGTCAGGGAAGAAACTCCCCGTTATTATATTCATGGTACGGAAGGTTCTTTTGTAAAATACGGTATTGATCCTCAGGAAGATCTGTTGAAAGCCGGAGTATTACCATTGCAGCCTGATTGGGGTAAAGAAAATGAATCTTTATGGGGTATCCTCAATACAAGTATAAATAAAATGCACTTTCGGGGCAAAATAGAAACTTTAAATGGAAATTACGGTGGTTTTTATGATGAGGTGTATAAAGCGATACGTTTGGGTGAAGTTCCATCAATGGCTGCTTCCAACGTGATCTCCGTAATAAAAATACTGGAAGCGGCATTTGAGAGCACAAACGAAAGAAAAGTAGTTTTCCTGTAAAAAACTTTGACATGAAGCAAATCTGTTAAAAGCCGTAGTATTGTACTATCAGTACATGAATACTGTATAAAAAAATCGTATCACCAATTACCAGTGATACGATTTTTTTATTCTCATTTAAATTTTCAGCTTATTTGATCATTAAATACCTATCCGCCTCAAGCGCGGCCTTGCATCCGCTTCCTGCTGCTGTTATGGCCTGACGATAGTCAGGGTCGGCCACGTCTCCGGCAGCAAAAACTCCCGGAATCCTGGTTTTAGGCGTACCGTTTTCCGTCAGGAGATATCCGTTTTCGTTCGTCGGCAACCATTTTTTGAATATTTCAGTATTGGGAGTATGACCTATAGCCAGGAAAAATCCGTCAATTGCAATGTCTACTTTTTCTTCGTCGGCTTCTCCCATGCGTTTTATAAGATGAGCGCCTTCTACTCCGTTTTCACCGAAAAGTCCTATTGTATTATGTTCAAACAGCACTTTAATATTAGGAGTACTAAATACTTTCTCCTGCATAATTTGAGATGCCCTGAAATAGGGCTTACGTACAATCATATATACCTGATTGGCAAGAGTTGAAAGGTAGAGCGCTTCTTCACATGCGGTATCTCCGCCACCGACAACGGCAACATTTTTTTTACGATAGAAAAATCCGTCACATGTGGCACAGGCAGAGACTCCCATTCCCGCATATTTTTGTTCGTCGGGCAGACCTAAATATTTTGCTGTTGCACCTGTTGCTATGATAAGACTTTCAGTCTCCAACACCTTCTCTCCGTCTATTGTTATCTTGAAAGGGCAGGAGGAGAGATCCGCGTCCGTGGCAATACCGCGCCTAATATCGGTACCGAATTTGAGAGCCTGCTTGCGAAAGTCTTCCATCATTGTTACACCGTCAACTCCATCCGGATATCCGGGGAAATTTTCTATCGTCGTGGTGGTCGTAAGTTGTCCTCCCGGCTCTATTCCTTCGTATAAGACCGGATTAAGATTTGCACGGGATGCGTAAATAGCCGCAGTATATCCTGCCGGACCTGAACCTATGATAAGGCATTTTATTTTTTCTGTATTGTTCATATTGCTTATATTAAGTCGGAAAACTTACAAATATAGCCTAAATCAGGCAGAGTACAAAATACGCCGGCTTGTTTTATTACTTTATCAGAACGTCATTTGTTTCCGGAAATCTTCTGAACATCGCTTTGGCAAACGGACAAACGGGGATAATACTGACATTATTCTCTCTTGCAAATTCGACAGCGTACATGAATAATTCTTTTCCAACACCACGTCCTTCATACAAAGAGTCTACCTCGGTATGGTCAATAATAATCCGGTAATCATTGGCCCATACATAGGTCATTTCTCCTATCTCCATATCGTTTTCTACGGCGATGAAAGCTCCTTTTTTTCCATTATCTCTTTTTTTTATTTCCATAGATTTATCCTTTAAAACATACTGTTATATGAGATCCGTCACAATAAGGAGAATTTTTTGTGCAACCGCATCTGCAGAGGGCAATCTGCTCTTGCTTCAAATCAATGGAACCGTCTTTTTTCACAATGCGTAAATTACCTGTAACCAAAAGAGGGCCGCTGGGTATTACTTCAATCGTAGTTTCTTCTGATTTTGGCTTATCTGTTTTTTTTATTTCTTCCTTTGTTTTATCATTATAAAAATAAGATAATGCTCCTGACGGACATTTATCCACTTGTTCGATGATCTTTGGAGAAGATGCGGCTTGGGGATTAATCCATGGGCGAATCTCAGGATTAAAAACATCCGGTAAACCGTGCCAACAGATTGTTGAATGAATACATTTTTCCGGTTTCCATATGATTGTGACTTCTCCGTTAGAATATTCTTTGACTATGCCTTTGAGATCCTTCATATTTCATTTATTAATTTATTTATAAACATTTTTCCTTTAAAAACAATCTTTTGTTATTGATTATATTGGGCAATGTTACGAAAAAAATAAAGAAAAAGCAATATTTTTACTAAACTTTAGTTATAACTCAAGATGAATTTTGTTAAAAAGTAATGCCTTCGTTGAAAGGTTAAAGGGAAAAACAATGCAAAGTAAAGGAAATGAACTTATAACAATAGCACAACGTATTCGTGCTATGTCTCAGACAGCACTTACATATTCTACAAATGACTATGAAATAGACCGCAGTAAGGAATTTATAGAGATCAGTGACCGTATCACGTCAATAGTAAGCGGTGCAAAAGAAGAGGATATCAGGGCTAATTATAAACCTGTAAAAGAGTACATTACACCAAAAGTGGATATACGGGCTGTTATTTTTAATGACAAAAATGAGATTTTGCTCGTAAAAGAAATGGCTGATGGAAAGTGGGCCCTGCCCGGAGGTTGGTCTGATGTCGGATATACGCCGACAGAAGTTGTTGTCAAAGAAGCAAAAGAAGAAACCGGCTTTGATGTACGTGTAGTACGATTGCTGGCTGTGTTGGATAAGCGTTGTTATAATCACCCGGCAAGTTCTTTTTATATCTATAAGTTTTGCTTTCAGTGTGAAATAACAGGGGGAGGTGATGAACTTACATTTGATATTCTGGACAAAGGTTTTTTTTCATTAGATAATTTACCCCCATTATCACTTGACCGTATTTTACCGGAACAAATAGAACTATTGGATAAACTACGGCGTGATCCGGACTCAACGGTTCATTGTGATTAAGATATGTGAAAATAAAAAAGATACCGACGGTATTGCCATCGGTATCTTTTACTTTCACACATATCTTATAAAATAACAAAAAATTTATTTGTCGAATACGATTATACTTATTTATAAGCAAGTAAATTTTCCGGTTTGAATTTTCCGATATATTCCTGAAATTTACAGATTTCTGTTTCTCCGTAGTTTATATAAACCTCGGCGGATTTCCTGAATGAATCATCTTTATTCGTATCCTGAAGTAGCAGATATCCGAATACACAATGCGCTGCAGCTTCAACAAGACGGCGTGCCATAAAATCGAGATACTCGTTGTCTTTTACTTCAGTTACGGTTGCTACCAACTTTTCATATGCGTTGGTCATGTCAATTAAACGTTTTTTCAATCCGTCAAGCTCCGGTTTATATTCGATTGCTTCGTATTCACGCAACTGGTTCAGGTATGTACCTGTGGTGACGTGGCGGATGGCAGCAACTACCTGTAATTGAGTTGTTCCTTCGTATATGTTCGTGATACGCGCATCGCGATACAAGCGTTCGCAGGGGTAGTCTTTCATGAAACCTGAGCCGCCGTGTATCTGGATACAATCGTATGCGTTCTGGTTGGCAAACTCCGTTGTCATCCCTTTTCCTAGCGGTGTGAACGCATCGGCCAATTTTGCATATTTCTTTTGTTCCTGACGCTCTTCCGGTGTCAGTTTGCGCTCGCGGGAGATATCATCCAACGCTTTGTAAATGTCTACAAACCGTGCTGTTTCGTACAACATCGCGCGTGAAGCATCCGTGCGTGCTTGCATAATCGCGACCATTTCGTATACTGCAGGGAAATTAATGATAGCCTTACCGAACTGTTGACGTTCACAGGCATACTTATATCCTTCCCGTGAAGCCGCATCGCATATACCGACAGCTTGCGCCATGATGCCAAGCCGGGCGCCATTCATAAGCGCCATTACATACTTAATAAGTCCTAAGCGTCTTTCTCCGCAAAGTTCTGCTTTTGCATTGCGGTATACTAATTCACAAGTCGGTGAACCTTTGATACCCATTTTGTTTTCAATACGGCGAACTTTAACGCCGCCGTCGCGTTTGTCATAGACAAACATCGACAATCCCCGACCATCTTTCGTTCCCTCTTCGGAACGTGCAAGCACAAGGTGGATATCCGAGTCTCCGTTTGTAATAAATCGTTTCACTCCATTCAGGCGCCAGCATCCTGCTGCTTCATCGTATGTAGCTCTTAGCATAACCGATTGCAAGTCGCTTCCTGCATCCGGTTCCGTCAGGTCCATCGACATTGTTTCGCCTGCACATACACGTGTGATATAGCGTTTGTGCTGATCTTCGTTTCCGAACTCATAAAGCGTCTCCGCACAGTCCTGTAAACCCCACAGATTTTCAAATCCGGCGTCTGCCCGCGATACAATATCAGCCGCCATAATATAGGGAACGATAGGAAAGTTAAGCCCTCCGTAACGACGAGGCATGGCCATTCCCATGAGTCCGGCTTTTCTTACGGCATCAAGGTTTTCCTGTGTGCCTCTGGCATAAGTGACGCGTCCGTTTGATACGGTGGGACCTTCATGATCTACACTTTCTGCATTCGGTTCAATGATCTCTCCGCTGATTTCTCCGACTATTTCGAGTACTTTTTCGTAACTGTCCATTGCATCTTCGAAATTGACGGGAGCGTAATCAAATTCACCCTTGTCTCTGAAGTCGCGTTCTTTTAACTCTACAATGCGCCGCATCAATGGGTGATGCAGGTGATGTTTTAATGACGGGTTGTCTGTATAAAAATTTGACATGATATTCTATTTACTGTTTTTCTTATAATACTTAATCATTTTCGGGATCACATCTTCCACTTCGCCTGTTATTACATAATCTGCAATCGCGTTTATCGGAGCATTCAGGTCACTGTTTACCGATATAATGATAGAACTTTCCTGCATACCTGCAATATGTTGTATCTGTCCTGATATACCGCATGCAATATATAATTTCGGGCGTACCGTAAGTCCGGTTTGTCCGATCTGGCGGTCGTGATCACAGAAGCCGGCATCAACAGCAGCACGTGAGCCGCCAACTTCTCCGTTTATCACTTTTGCAAGGTCGAATAACAATTTGAAATTTTCTTTTGATCCGACACCGTATCCTCCGGCTATAATAATCGGCGAACCTTTTACATTGTGTTTCGCTTTCTCAATATTGCGGCTGATGATATTCATAACAAAATCTGTATCGGATACATATTTGTTTACGTCATGCTTTACAACTTCACCTTTGTAGTTCTCATCAAGGATTTCTTTTTTCATTACTCCTTCGCGAACAGTAGCCATTTGCGGGCGACATTCCGGGTTGATGATTGTTGCAACAATGTTTCCTCCGAATGCGGGACGTATCTGATATAGCAGGTTTTCGTACGTTTTGCCTTGTTTTTTATCTTCATGTGAGCCGATTTCCAAAGACGTACAGTCGGCCGTAAGTCCGCTTGTAAGAGCGGAAGATACACGTGGTCCGAGGTCGCGTCCGATAACTGTTGCACCCATCAGACAAATCTGAGGTTTTTCTTCTTTGAAAAGATTGACCAATATGGATGTGTGGGGTAACGATGTGTAAGGATAAAGTCTGTCGTCATTAAACACATGCAGCTTATCCACACCATAAGGCATAGCCTGTTTTTCAACGCCGTCGAGTTTGCTTCCGGCAACAACGGCTTCCAACTGACAATTAAGCTGATTTGCCAGCGAACGTCCTTTGGTAAGTAACTCAAGGCTTACATCGGCAATGATACCGTCTTCAATTTCGCAATATACAAATAAATTATTCATTTAGTTTCGTCACGTTTTAAATTTGTAAATTTTATAATGCAGGCAATTAGCCGATTGTATGATTTGATATAAGATCGATCATCATTTCCTCAATTTCCCTGTCGGAGCTTGTGATCGATTTATTCTCCTTAGCCTGGAAAACAATGTTTTGTATTGCTTTTACTTTTGTTGGTGAACCGGATAATCCGCATTGCTCGACATCACCATTCACATCAGCAACACTCCATTCGGTGATGTTGAGATATGGATATTTTTCATATAGTTCTGCGAAAGGCAGCACTTTTCCCTCTTTTGTGATCTCCGTTTTTTCCTGAGCCCCTAACGCATGTTTGTATTTCTGGATTAATACGGCGTTGCGCGGACGACATGGAGCAGCGGAACTGTTTACCGTTATAACAATGGGCATAGCAGATTCAACGACCTCTACACCTCCTGTGATACTACGTTTTACGGTTATTTTATTGTTTTCAATTTTAAGAATCTCCTCTGCATAAGTTATTTGTGATAATCCGAGCTTTTCTGCTACCTGTGGGCCGACCTGGGCTGTATCTCCGTCGATAGCCTGGCGTCCGCCGATAATTAAATCAAAATCACCGATTTTTTTAACAGCCATGGCAAGTGCATAAGAAGTAGCTAATGTGTCAGCTCCGGCAAAAGCGCGGTCTGTCAACAGATAACCATTGTCTGCGCCACGATATAAACCTTCACGGATAATTTCTGCAGCTCGTCCGGGACCCATTGTCAAAATAGTAATGGTTGTTCCGGGATGACTATCTTTCAGGCGTAGAGCCTGCTCCAATGCATTTAAATCTTCTGGGTTAAAGATTGCAGGAAGAGCGGCGCGGTTAATTGTCCCGTCTTCTTTCATGGCATCTTTTCCTACGTTACGCGTGTCCGGCACTTGTTTGGCCAGTACAATAATTTTCAAAGACATCTATCTTATTTTTATTGGTTAATATTAATTCAATACCGTAAATAACGAATAACAAACATTAAATATGTTTTTGTTTCATTTATCGTGCAAAAATAGTCAATCATTTCGTAAATCAAACAGTTTTGCGATTTATTTGCGCATATTTTTTGATTATGTGCAAATAAATGTTCGTCTTTATACTTGTGAAAATAATGAATCTGTATTGTATAATATCACATTCTGGGTGATAAATAAAGCATATTTCCCAAAATCTGATATCTTTGTGCCTAATAATTAGTAATTATGGAAATAAAGAATTCTTTCTTTATGTATCTGATAATAGTTCTTCTGTTATTTTCGCCTGCGACTGATTCTTACGCGGAAGATTCGTTTTCCGAAATAGAGTCAGTGCAAATGACCTTAATAACCCGTAAATCGGTAGGAGATGTTGCAATTGCATTAGCCGGTTCCGGAAAGGCCGTTATTAATTGGGGAGACTGGGGAGAGGGGATAGAAGAAACGATCATACTTTCGGATTCTTTATCTTTATATACCCATACTTTTGTTTATGATCCTAATTTTATTGGTTATCTTAATTCAAAAATGCCTCATACCATCATCATCAACGGCAGTCATATTACACGACTGGCATGCGGTAAGAATCAAATAGCAGAGGAGCAACTTCAGGTACATCCAGAATACTTATATGAAGCTTTGTTTAACAAAGGAAATCAATTAACAAGTGTCGATATTAGCAATAATCGGTTGTTGGAATACCTCGACTGTTGTTTTAATTATATTGAGACCTTGAATCTCAGCAATAACCCATTATTGGAATATCTGGATTGTAGTAGTAATAATATTCGTAGTTTGGATGTAAGCGATAATATTGTGTTGAAACACTTGAATTGCGATAGAAATATATTCTATGATAATCCATTGCTGGATGTTAGTGAAAATTTGTTTTTGGAATCTTTAAGTTGCAATGGTAATCACTTGAAAAATTTGGAATTAGGTAGGAATACTGCGCTGAAATACTTGAGCTGCAGTGGAAATTGGAAGATGAGTAAACTGGATATTTCTAAAAATACATCTTTGGAGTATTTGGATTGCAGCAACAATATGTTGGAAAATATAGATATGAGTAAGAATAGAGCATTGAAAGTATTGCATTGTTCCCGTAGTCGATTTACGAATTTAGATGTTCGTAAAAATGTCTCTTTGGAGTATTTGGATTGCTTCAATAATCGACTAACAAGCTTGAATATTGGTAAAAATAAGTCTTTGAAATATTTGTATTGTTACGAAAATCAATTAACGGGTTTGAATGTAAGCAAGAATCACTTATTCATGCGAATCAGTAGTTGAAAACCTAACGAATCGCAAGATGTTTAAAATATTTATTATCAACAAAATAAATGCATTAACATTTGTTCAATCCCCTAGGAATCATTAACTTAGAA
>JAITVS010000163.1 GCA_031285685.1 Tannerella sp. | reverse complement strand
TTTCCAACATACAGCACTTACGATTCCTTTCAGAGTGGCGGAAATAGTAATGGATAGCCAGACCCCTTTAATTCCCATAACCGGAGCCAGCCATAAGGCCAAAGGTATCCGTGCAAAATTTAGTGCCATGCTAATGATTGCAGGGGGCATTGTTTTGCCATATCCGTTCCACATACCCAGTGTAGTAATTTCAAGCATCATAAAGACCTGACAAAAAGCCATGATATACAGATATTCTCCACCCGCCGCCTTTGCGGCTGACTCAGGTACAAATATACCGAATATTTCCTCTCCCCAATTCATAAACGCGAAGGTAATGACAATACCAAAAGACAAGAGTGTGGTTAAAATATACCGGTAAGCTTTTTTAGAACGGTCTGATTCTCCAGCTGCATAATTCTGGGCTACAAAAGTTCCCAGTGCAACGGAAAAACCTTGCGAAGCAATGAAAGTAATACCTTCTATCTGACTTCCGGTGGTTTGACTCATCACGCCGAGATACCCTCCGTATTCAGAAGCAATACGGGCTATAGAGAAATTAATGATTGCAAAGAAGCCATTCATCAAAGAAATCGGAACTCCTAATTGAAGGATTTTCAGCACGTACTCTTTTTTTAGTTTCACAAAATAAGCAAATCTATCCAGTACGCCATCCGGACGTTTCATTTTCCATACGAACAACAGGAATACCGTTATCTGCGAAGATAAAGTAGCAAGAGCGGCTCCCTGTGTACCGAACCCTTTAAACCCTCCTATGCCAAATATCAAAACAGGATCGAGTATCATATTACATACCAGCCCGGCGCTCATCAGATAAAAAGGAATGGTGGTGTGCCCGGTTCCGTTATAAATACCGAAGAAAGTATATGATAAATAATAAAACGGAATGCCCAATCCTACTATTTGTAAATAATCGATTGCCATCACGGCTATATCCGTTTCAAGTTTATAAAACGAAACGATGGCAGGCGCACTGATAATAAGCAATATGGCAACTATAACGCCCAGTAAAACAGAAATAGTAACTGTATGAGAGGCATATTTTTTAGCCCTGTCAATATCTTTGCTTCCGATAGACTGGGCGATCGCAATTTCTGCCGCCGTCTTGGCTATGAGAGCCAGGGAAGATGTAAGCCATATAATGATGCCTACTGCACCGATAGCAGCCAGTTCACGGCTACCGAGTCTGCCTATCCAGACCATATCCGTAAGGGTATAAGCCATCTGGATAAAACCGGTTGCCATAATAGGCAATGCCAGTTGTATCAATTGTTTATAGATTTTCCCTTCCGTGAGATTATTAACTTCTGATTGCAACATAGATATTCATTAAAAGACTGCAAATGTACTCCAAATAACCAATTCATTCTTAAAATAGGAATAGGTATTCGGAATGCCAGATCTGGAACAGCTAATACACAGCAACATAACAGATACTGATAATTCGAAGAAAAAGTTAATTATTATTAATATAATTGATTCTATTTTTATTTCAGCAAAACATACTCTATATTTGTAGAGCAAACTCTAAAAAACAAGAGACATGAAATTGACTAATGCCGAAGAACAAATCATGAAATATCTCTGGGAACTTAAAAAAGCCTACATGAAGAATATTCTTGATCAATACCCTGACCCTAAACCGGCAACAACGACGGTGGTAACATTATTGAAACGTATGATTGAGAAAGGATATGTGTCATACAATCAACATGGAAACAACAGGGAATATTATCCGTTAATCAGGAAAACAGATTACTTCTCAGAGCATCTGAATGGGCTTATTAAAAACTTTTTTAATGACTCCTCTTCTCAATTCGCTTCATTTTTTGCTACAGAAACAAAGCTAAATGAAAAAGAATTACATGAATTAAAAGATATCATAGAAAAACAATTAGAAAAGAAAAAAAGATGATTGCATTCATTCTTAAATCAACGATCAGTTTTTTTGTTATATATGTTATATATAAAATTTTCCTGGCCAAAGAAAATATTCCTGTTTTTAAACGTTATTTTTTGTTGTTCGGGATATTATTTTCGGTCATTATTTCAACAGTCAATATAGAAACCAGCCTTCAGGTTTCCGATACGATAAATCGCATGACGGTCAATTCACATATACAAGAGATCACTTCTTTTGATCCGATAATATCTTTTTCCGGATACAACGAAATATCTTATACGAAATGGGGGCTATACGGCATCTATTTCCTTATATCCCTATTATTACTGTTCCGTTACATTCGCAATGTGAAACGATTGATTGATTTGAAAAAAGATAATCAATTTTACACATGTGAAGGGTATAAACTGGTGATTTTAAAGCAGGATGCATCTCCTTTTTCCTTTCTGAAAACCATTTTCATAAGCAAGAAGGATTATAATGGGGGTGATATCAAAAAGGAGGTACTGATACATGAACTCACACATATAAAACAAAATCATTCCATAGATCTATTGCTCATTGAGCTTTTGCAAGTTGTCTGTTGGTTTAATCCGTTCATATGGCTGTACAAAAAAGAAATGCGGCTGAATCATGAATACCTGGCAGATAAACAGGTTATCGCCAACGGCATAGAAATAGATAATTATCAAAAATTCATATTAGGTTTCGTATTCCGGAATAATTCATCATACCTGGCCAGTAGTTTTAATTATTCATTTATTAAAAAACGATTTATTATGCTATCAAAAGAAAAATCATCCGTAAGAGCCTTTATAAAGGCAGCACTCACTGTTCCAATAATGATCTTATTGGCAATAGTCATCACATTTAGTCAGGAAACAAAAGCCGCCATATTTTTCGGAGAACCGACTGAATGGTGGTTACCGATTTTGCAGAAACACAATATAAAGGAGGTAAACCCTTTTAATAATCTGGAAAACGTGTTTCAAATGGGAGAAAAAAATTCTATTTCCGGCAATGTCGCTACACTGACCAATGCAACAATGATTATCAAGGGAAATGACAATGATTATATGTTTATTCAGGCATCTTTTATCGAACATGATATCAGTAGTGGAATGTTGAAAATCAAATCGGGCACATTGAATACCTACAAGATTGATTCCGATATATCCCAACCTCTTGTATCGATGAAATGCGAAGAAAATTTAAGCATCAATCTAAAAGACATAATCCGCAGTAATCTGGGTCATTAAGGTCATTATTAATTACAGGTCCCCCGTATTACAAAAGTCGACATTTGAATATGGGGGAACCTTAGTTATTTATTATCAATAAATTAAGGGATCAGACAATATAAAAATAAAAATAGCAAGAATCGGGTAGTACAGGTCTTATGAATTATCTACATTTGCATCGTTAGAAACTCTATCCTTTGATAAGAAGAGTGGTAAAATAATTTCAAAATAATGCCTATGTTAAGAATAAACCATTCATATATAGAAATATCGAAAGATCTACAAGGTTCTGCTAAAGAAAACTTCAGTCCGGATAAGCAAGTAATCTTGCAAAGAATGATTGAGAATTTGCCGTCATCTTCCTGGGCGAATATTGAAATTTTAGACTGGGCGCCGGATGATAATATCCTGCCTGTGACATATGCTTCTTATGAAAGTCCTTTTGGAGAAGTGCTGATAGCCAATACGCCAAAGGGTGTCTGCTATCTCGGAGTTGTAAATGATAAATCCGGATATGTGTCTGATGACTTTAATAAAAGGTTCGGATACGCCAAACCCAAAGAAACGAAAACATCACAGCAAAAAACCGCTCTCAATTATTTAAATGGAAAAATGGATGAACTATTGCAGTTTCACCTCAACGGTACACCCTATCAGACTGAGGTCTGGCGACGGCTACTCCGGATTCCTTTCGGAAAAGTAATCTCTTACGCCACACTGGCAGATGACAGAAAACATTCGAGAGCTGCAGGCACTGCCAATGGGAGGAATCCTATCTTTTACCTCGTCCCTTGCCATAGGGCAGTATACACCGACGGAAAATTTGATCGCTATTCATGGGGAAAAGATATAAAAAAAAGGCTTCTCGCATGGGAATTTGCCAATAGTCAAACTTAATCAGGTATGAACAAACCGGTAAAAATGAAAATTGCATTCGCTAAAATAGAAGAAGAGTTAGCAAACCCTTTTTTTGAGATCAGATGTTTGGGAAAAGAAGTAATCAAACAAAAAACTTTTCCCATGGACAAATTTACCGAAACACCAAACAATTTTCAATTCGTAGAATGGACAAAAGAAGATAACCAGGAAGTTATCTATTATTCCTTCACGGATACCGAAATAGGAAAACTGTTAATAGCCAATACATCCAAAGGTATATGCTTTCTGGGATTCGCCAATAAAGGAAAATCCTCTATTCTTAAAGATTTTCAATGTAGATTCCCGGGACAACAATTCAAGGAACAATCAAGTGATCTACAAAAAACTGCAGTTGATTACTGCAACGGTAATCGAAAACAAATCATATTTTTACACTTAAAAGGGACTACTTTTCAAGTGGATATCTGGCAGAAATTAGTTCGTATTCCTGAAGGTAAATTATCAACCTATGGTTTTCTTGTTCCTGATTTTAAAGGTGCACAGGCTATCGGTACCGCAGTCGGCTCAAATCCGGTCAGTTACATTATACCATGCCATCGCATTGTAAAAAGTGACGGCAACTACCAGGGATACCATTGGGGATCTGAGTTGAAAAGACAATTGTTAGCCTATGAACTGCAAAATATTTATTAGTCAATAAAATAGTATAACTATAATGACGACACACAAGCAAACAGATATAGATAATGAGAGAATGAAGGCTGCGATTACATTTTTGGTAAAAAACTATACAACACAGCCAAAGTTAAATGAAGTGGCGGAACATGTAAATATGAGCTCATTTCATTTTCAACGTATATTTCAGGAATGGGTTGGTGTCACCCCCAAACAATTTACCCAATATTTAAGTGTGGAACACGCAAAGAGAATGTTAAAAGAAACACGGGCAACACTTTTCGACACCACCCATGAATTAGGATTTTCCGGAACAAGCCGCTTACACGACCTATTTGTTAACATTGAAGGAATGACACCCGGAGAGTACAAAAACGGAGGCGTCAATCTGTCTGTCAATTATTCCTTCGCAGATACTCCGTTCGGCTCTGTTATTATAGCCTCCACTGACATAGGAATATGCCACATGACGTTTGCAGACAAAGGCCGGGAGGAAGCGCTAGAACGTTTAAAAACTTCATTCCCCAATGCAAAGTATCATCACTTCACGGATATGAAACAGCAAAATGCCCTGTCTGTATTCACGCAGGATTGGAGTAAATTATATGAAATCAAGTTACACTTAAAAGGAACCGAATTTCAACTGAAAATATGGGAAACTCTATTAAAAATCCCTTCCGGTGGCCTTGCAACCTATTCGGATCTGGCCTCTAAAGCGGGGTATGAACGTGCCCAGAGAGCTGTCGGAACAGCATTGGGCAGTAATCCGGTCGTATTTTTGATACCCTGCCACCGTGTAATCAAAGCTACCGGGATAATTGGAAATTACCACTATGGCGAAACAAGGAAAAATGCAATCATTGGCTGGGAAGCTGCAAAGAAGGATTTGTTACGATTATAAATCAATCTGATAAATTCTCGATTCTTCTCCCCAGGGATGATAACCTTGTCCGATATAACGATAACCGTATTTTTCATAATATCCGATATGATCTGTAGAAAGGTAGAGATGATCGAACCCGCCTTTTACCGCATCTTCCTGCGCTTTCTTTAGCAATAAAGAAGCGTACGCATTTCCCCGGTGCGCTTCTTCGATAAAAACACCGCATACCCAGGGATACAGATCCATCCGGCTGATAAAATCATTTGTTATTAATCCGGCGCATCCGATAATTTCACCCTCCTTTTCAAGCAGATACCACTGAGGCAAAGGATTGGTACTTGTGATGCCATGTGTAATACAATCGTCATAAACAGCGCGGGGAGCCGACCATTTACTGCTGATATAATCGATTGCTTTGTCCTTATATTCCGGATGTTCCCGGACCGATATGATTTTCATCTTCAACTATGTCAAAATGTTACTACACTTAAAAGAACTTCTTCGGGCAAATATACAACAAAATATTAAACACTCATTTACTCGGTCTTAATACTATCTACCGGATTGGCAGATGCTATCCGCCAGCTTTGGAAAGTAACGGTAGCTATTGTTATCGTTGTAATCATAAGGAAAGAGAGGATAAACACCCACCAGTAAACCGGCGTACGATAAGCAAAGTTTTCTAACCAGAGAGAAACGACATACCAGGCAATCGGCGCCGCTATGATAAAACAAACGGCCAAAATTTTTGCATACCGTTTATTAAACATAAGCAGTATCTGCTGAGTAGTTGAACCTAAAACTTTGCGGATACCGATCTCTTTTCGTTTATATTCACTTTCGAAAACAACCAGTCCGAACACGCCTACCATAGAAATCAATACGGCAACAAAGCTAAACCAAAAAATCAGAGACATCAGGTGATTCTCACTCTGATATGAATCACTCACTATCTCGTCGTAAAAATGAACATTAAAAGGATATCCGGGGGACAGCCGATCCAGGGTTGCGCGGATATACTGGAAGGTTTCATCCATGTTACTTCCTCCTTTTACACGGATATATGCATAATTATAACCTCTGGAATGATTATCGTTCATCAACATAAAAGCCATAGGCTCCACATTCTTCCGTAAAGAAGTAATCGTGATATCCGGAATAAATCCGATTATCTCATCATTAATACCCGGTTTTGTCACCAAGAGAAAGTCCGAAATCATTCCTGGCTTTCTCATTAAAGATGAACACCTGCTCTCTTTCACTTCTATCCGAACTTCTTAGATCCCGCCCGTCCAGCAGATTAATTCCCATCGTATGGAGGAACCCGGTATCAACAGAGACCACCTGAAACATCCGGTCTGTTTCTTTGATTTTTCTGCCCCAGGTTGAATACGAATCTGATGTTGAAAGTAGTACATCCGAATAGCTTATCGATTCGATAGCAAGATTTGCCAGAGAATTCCGGGAATCGGCAACCACATCATTCAGGTTTGTTACGATAACCTGATCTTTATCAAAACCCAATGATTTTTTCTGCATAAAATTAACCTGCAGGTACATAAAAAGAGCGACAACAACAAGAGCCAAAGAAGCGACAAACGGCATACCTACTAACGAATTACGCAACTTACGCCCTTTAGGAGATAAACCAAATGATCCTTTCAAAACCAAGGCCGGTGTAAACGAAGTCGTGTAGAATGCCGGATAAATCCCCGCAAAAATACCAACGAGAAGGGCGATCAGTCCTACAAAAGACAATAAACCGATATGTTGCATCAAATTCATATCCGCATCAATAATTTGTGCGATAGAAGTCATTGACAACAAATAAGTGAAAAATATTACAAACCAATCATACAGATCACCCGCCATAGCATCAACAGTAGCAGCCGCTTTTACATGAGGAGAATATGCTTCAAGCCCATCCATAAAAGGACGCGGCAGGATAGCAAGCTTTCTTCCCTGAAAGTCTGCCTCTATACGGTATATATTATCTCTTTCCGGCTGGTTACCATCAAAATTCAGATCATAACTAACCTGCATAAAGATGGCAATGACTACAGTAAACGCAACGGATAACCCCAAAACATTAAGTAATGTCGCCATCCGGAATCGACGGATAACACAGAGAAAATTTCGAATATTCGTTTTCATCATACAAATCTTTTACTTGTCTTCCGCTGGATTAAATGCAATGAATGTGTCAAAACAAAAACAAACTAATAATCAACTAAATAAACCATTCAGCCTTGAAACATCTTGTCTAATTATTGGACACTTCTGTAAAAATATTAGACAAAAGACCTTTCTAATCTATTTCTAATCTGTTTTAAAAATACATCCAATCTTTACCCTTTACTTTTGCAGCAGATTTTAACAGGTATAGTCTCTTATGAAACGATTTATATTCTCATTTATAATTTTTTTCTTTTTCATAAACATGCATGCACAGGAACAATCCGTCCTCAAACTGACACCCGATCAGTTTGAGGCTTTGTTCCTGAAAAACAATCTTCAACTGATTGCCGGACAGATGGATATCGATATCGCGGATGCTGCAGTCATACAGGCAAAACTCTGGGATAATCCTGAATTATCTATCGGTTCGGTCAATTTTTGGAGTACAGAAAAGCAGCGTGATGGCGAAGATGAAAAAGTACAATTCACAGCAGAGTTAAGTCAACTGATACAGACGGCCAACAAAAGAGGCAAACTTGTACGCCGGGAAAAAGTCGCAAAAGAAATAGCAGGAAAAGAATTCGAAGAACTCTTACGCGGACTGAAAACGGAATTGAGAAAATCCATTTATGAAACCTGTTACCTTCAGGCCTATATAAGGGTGCTGAATATACAGGCGGAATCGCTTGAACAACTGATTAATACATACCGGAAACAAGTTCGTGAAGGAAACATTGCGCGAAGTGAACTGTTGCGGCTTCAATCGTCATTGCTGGAAATCGAAAATGAGATGAATGAATTACATCTGGCATTAAATGAAAACCAAAAAACGCTAAAAGGACTTATAAATGCGGATCCTCTTGTTCGCATTGAGTTTGAAAACAGTGACAACCGTCCCGTTATCCCCGATAACATTCCACTGGCTGCACTTCTGGAACAAAGTCCGGAGACCCGACCTGACATTAAACGACAGCAATTAACGACACAATATCACGAAAAATCATCAGCATACGAAAAGTCTCTGCGCGTCCCCGACCTGACGTTAAATGCAAGTTATGACCGTTACGGTGGAGTATGGAAAGACTTCGTCGGATTCGGATTCAGCATCAGCTTACCCTTCCTTAATCGCAATCAGGGAAATATAAAAGCTACGCGTTTCCTCTCGGAACAAAGCCGCTATCTGGAAGAACAACAGCAGAAACTTGCCCGGAACGAAATCCTGCAGGCTTATGATAATTATTGCCGGTCATATGCATTTTTCACAAAAATAAGCGATGACGATTTTCTTTCGGAACTGGATCTGATGCTCGATATATACGCTAAAAACCTGCTTAATAAGAACATAAGCATGCTTGAATATATAGACTTCATGGATACTTACAGAAGCAATAAACAAATCGTGCTCGAATCCGGAAAAAACACTAAGATTCTCCTGGAAGAATTACAATATGTTGCAGCCACAGATCTCAAACCTTAACAGATCAGATTGAATAGTACAAAATAAAACAAACAACTATGACAAGAAATATAAAACACCTGCTTTTTCTTATCCCGGCTATATTTATCGCTTTCTCATGTTCCAACAAAAAAGATGATTTATCATCCTCTCCTGAAGAATTACACAAGGATTTCCTGAAAGATATAAAAACAACAAAAGCTGTTCTCAGTAATCACGAAGAAGAACTTACACTCACCGGAAAAGTGGAATACGACCCGGATAAAATAATCAGTTATGTGCCGTTGATCAGCGGAATCGTTGAACGGACTTACTTCTCTTTCGGAGACAAAGTACAAAAAGGACAAGCCTTACTCGATATACGAAGTGCGGACCTCAGTGCGTTACAGTCGGAATTGATCTCTGCCGAAGCGGAGGTCAGCATTGCCGGTCGCGAACTCCGGACAGCTAAAGCTATGCACAATGACAACATGCTTTCTGAAAAAGAACTGTTGGAGGCGGAATACAAACTGAAACAGGCTGAGGCAATGTATAGCAGGGTAAAAAACGATATGACAGCATATTCTCCGAAAGCAGACGGCTCTTTTGCCATACAATCGCCGATGACAGGATTTATTGTGGCAAAAAATGTATCACCGGGCACTCCTGTATCAGCCGAAAACGAACCGTTGTTCATTGTTGCCGATCTGAGCGAAGTTTGGGTGATCGCCAATGTCTATGCAAGCAACCTGCTGTTTGTCAAAGAGGGTATGGATGTAAAAATAACAACACTCTCCTACCCCGGAGAAGTTTTCTCCGGCAAAATAAATACACTGTCACAGGTTTTTGACCCGGAAGATAAAGTCCTGAAGGCAAGAATAAAAATGCAGAACAAAGACCTGAAATTAAAACCGGAAATGTCAGCAGTTATCAGGCTGCAAAACGAGACACAGAATAAACTGATATCCATTCCTTCCGACGCATTGGTCTTCGATGATAATCTATATTTTGTAATAGTCGAAGAATCTCCCGGAAACTTCATAACCAAAGAAGTAGAACTGTGCAGCACGCATAACAAAAACACTTATATCCGCTCAGGACTGAACGAAGGAGAAAATGTTGTTATCAAAAACCAATTACTGATCTATTCCGGTCTTAAACAAAAATAAGCTATGCACAAGTTTATAGAAAACGTCATCGCCTTCGCACTCAGAAATCATGTCCTTATTCTATTTCTGACCACCATATTACTGATAGCAGGAATATTCTGTTTCAAAAATACGCCGATAGAAGCATATCCCGATGTGACCAACACACGCGTGAAAATCATCGCTCAATGGCCGGGACGAAGCGCCGAAGAGGTGGAGAAGTTTGTCACATTACCCATCATGCAACAACTGAATACAATTCCACGGAAAACAGATGTACGCTCCACATCGCTATTCGGGTTGTCCGTTGTAACCGTATTATTCGAAGATGGCGTCGATGATTTCTATGCACAGCAATATGCATCCAATCGCATGCAGGACATCGACCTGCCCGAAGGTGCGGAACTTTCTATCGAACCTCCGTCCGGAGCTACAGGGGAAATATTTCGCTATGTGCTCAGAAGCGACCTGCCGATACGTGAAATTTCGGCTATCAATGAATGGGTCGTACAACGCGAACTGCTCTCCGTTCCCGGCGTAGCAAGTATTGCCAGCTTTGGTGGCGAAGAGAAAATATTCGAGATCAAGGTAAATCCCGCTGAACTACAAAACTACGACCTTTCACCGCTACAGGTTTACGAAGCCGTATCCCGCAGCAATATCAATGTCGGAGGCGATATGATTCAGAAAGGTAGTCAGGCATACGTCGTACGTGGGATCGGTCTGCTCGAAAGTGTGGAAGATATTGAAAACATCCTTATTGAAGTAGTGGGAAACACACCGATACGGGTAAAACAGGTTGCAGAAGTAAGCGTATCTTCCAAACCTCGTCTGGGACAAGTCGGATTAAACGAAGATGACGATATCATACAAGGGATTGTCATTATGCTTCGCGGACAAAATCCAAGCGAAGTCATATCCAATCTGAAAGTTAAAATTAACGATTTGAATGAACGTATTCTTCCTCCGGAGATAAAAATCGAACCATTTATGGATCGTGAGAAGCTGGTAAATAACACACTGAACACCGTAATGAAAAACATGGCGGAAGGAATACTGCTTGTTTCGATTATCGTATTTATTTTTCTTTTCAACTGGCGCACGACATTCATAGTAGCCACCGTCATTCCGTTATCATTCCTTTTCGCTGTCATTATGTTGCGTATTCAGGGACTTCCGGCAAATCTTATCTCCATGGGAGCTTTGGACTTCGGACTCTTACTCGAAGGTACACTCGTCATTGTAGAAGCCGTATATGTCGCTATGGAAAAACGTTCGGCTCAGATAGGCGATCGTTTCGGAAACGCGCTGAAAGGAGGCCTTATCAAAAAAAGTGCAGGATCCGTAGCAACCCATATATTCTTTGCGCAGATCATTCTTGTCGTGGCGCTTATCCCGATCTTTTCCTTCCAGAAAGTAGAAGGGAAAATGTTCAAACCGCTTGCTTTCACCTTAGCCTACGCCCTGTTAGGTTCGCTGATATTATCGCTTACCTATGTTCCGGCGTTATGCAAACTCCTTTTAAACAAACCGATCAAACCCAAAAAGAATATCATAGCAAATTTCTTTATCAGACAGGTTTACAGCTTATACGAATTCTCTTCACGTCACCGTAAAATTGTAGTCATATGTTTTGTAGGCATCCTATCTGTCTGCTTTGCACGTTTCAGTTTCTGGGGTACAGAGTTTATTCCAAGTATGAACGAAGGCGCCATTTACATACGTGCGACACTGCCGAATAGTGTAAACCTCGACGAATCCGTACGGCTGACGAAAGAAATGAAGCAAAAACTCCGGAAATTTGAGGAAATCGACTTTATACTGACACAAACGGGCCGTCCTAATGACGGAACGGATGCCACAGGATTTTTCAACATTGAGTTTCATGTTGAACTAAAACCCGAAAAAGAATGGAAACGTCATGTTTCAAAAGAAGATATAATCAATGAAATGCAGGAGGTTTTCGCCGGATATCCCGGCATTGTTTCAGCATTCAGTCAACCGATACAGGACAATGTCGAAGAATATGTGGCCGGAGTAAAAAGCTCGCTTGTCATAAAAATATTCGGTAATGATCTGTACGAACTGGAATCTATGGCAGAACAGGCTGCAGGTGCTATAAGTGATGTACGGGGAATCGAAGATGTGAATATATTCCGCAGTATCGGATTACCGGAATTGCAAATCAAATTGGAGGAATCTAAAATGGCACGTTATGCCGTTTCAATGGAAGATGCGCAAGCTGTTGTTGAAATGGCTATCGGAGGTAAATCCGCCACAAGCTTTTTTGAAAATGAACGTACATTCGATGTTGTCATACGTTTCCAGAAAGAATTCCGTGATGATGAAGAAAAAATCGGAAACATCCTTATTCCCACAATGAACGGAAAACAGGTTCCGCTAAAAGAAATTGCAGACATCACATTCATAACCGGTCCTGCTTTCATCTACCGTGAAGGAAGCAGTCGCTATGTGAGTATCGGCTTCAGTATCCGGGACCGTGATTTAGGCTCGGCGATAGCGGAAGCACAGAAAAAAGTGAATGAAAACGTACGGACCGGAGCCGGCAATAAAATCGTCTGGGCAGGTGAATTCGAAAGTCAGCAGCGTGCAAGTAAACAACTAATGGTAGTAATACCGGTCGTTCTGGCCCTGTTCCTGTTATATCTCAATTTCGGAACAGTGAAAGACACGATAATAGCCTCAAGTTCCATCCTGTTCGCCTTCATAGGGGGCTTTATTTCCCTCTGGTTGACAAGTACCGTTTTCGGAATATCCGCAGGGGTAGGATTTATTGTGTTACTCGGAATTGCGGTTATCAACAGCATACTTCTTATTTCACTCATGAAAAAACGGATGCAACAGACACGTAACCTCAGGGTCGGGATCAATGAAGCCGTCAGAGAACGCATACGCCCCATCCTGATGATTGCCCTGATGGGGTCATTCGGTTTACTTCCCGCCGCCCTGTCCACAGGCATGGGCTCGGAAGTCCAAAAATCGTTTGCAATCATGATCGTGGGAGGTGTTGTAATATGTATGCTATTATCATTCACCGTATTACCCCAGATTTTTTATTTCTCTTATCGCAGAGATAAAAAACTGAAATCCTGATAAATGAAAGGCCAGCCCTGTAAGTTGCTATAATACGAATAGAGATTCACCAAAAAAAACATGCTATTAATTTTTGGAGATTCCCAAATGACTGTATTTGTATGGAAGATAGCGATTATAAACCGGATGCCGAAAAACGATAAGTGCCGGATAATACTTCAAGCCGGCGATAACCGGCTTTCCAGCCTCTATCCGTTATGCCTTTGGCTTCATCAACCTTAACACCACCCTCAATTACAGTTGAAACAGCGCTGCAAGGAATATAAACCGTAGCAGTACTGCCCACCGGGATAACAGTTTCCAGATAAAACCGGTTGTCATTGCGCTGCCATGATACGGATGTTTCGCCATACGGCGTACGCGTAGAATACGATGCAGACGAGAGACTGTCCGGTATCACCGGACGAAGAATGATATGCTTATAACCCGGTTGTTCTTCATCGGCATTCATGCCGGCCAGCTTCCGGTAATACCAGGTTAATGCCCCTCCGAACATCGGATGATTGCGGGAATTGTGTCCGTTCCACTGCTCCCAGGTAGTTGTAGCTCCCTGTGCAATCCAATGACCAAAGCCCGGAAAACTATGTTTATTCATAGCCGTATAAGCAAGATCACTTAAGTCGTTCTCTGCCAACACTTCGAAGAACAACTGCGTACCGAAAATACCGGTATTCAGATGGCCGCTACGTGCTGCAATCTCAGATTTCAAAGTTTCCAGTACTTTCTGATAATATTTTTCAGGAACACCCATCTTCAATGCAAAAATATTACTGCCGAAATCGCCATAAGAAGCTGTCTTTACATCATAAAACTTCTTATGAAAAGCCTTTTTTACATCTTCGGCCATCGCATTGTATTTTCGTTCATCATCGTTTTTTCCCAAAGCTTTTGCTGCACAAGCTGTAAAATCGGCGCAACGCCAAAGAAAATAAGTATGAACAAGTTCATCGGAAGGATTTTCGTAAGGAGGACACCAGTCACCCAGGTTCATCCAATAAACAGGCTCACGCCCTTTGGGCGCTTTAGCAAACATGGTACCTTCTTTTGTACGCCAGGAAAGCATATACCTGACCTGTTCTTTCATATACTCATAATTCGTAGAAAGCATATCACGGTCACCGTAATGCACATAAAATTCCCATGGCATAATATTCATAGCAGCGCCCCAGGCTACTCCTCCGCCACATCCGGGTTGCCATGGAGCGCCATTCGGCACATATCCTGTTTCGGTGTTTTGCGCATCGGCAATGTCACGTATCCATTTCGTATAAAAAGCGGCAGCATCAAAATTATGCATCACCGTCACACAAGCCACCTGTCCGTCGCCCGTATATGCCGACCGCTCCCGGTGCGGGCAATCACTCATTACGCCACCATGCAGGTTATCCGTCAGGCTACGCCACCAGATATCGTTTATCCGGTTAAACAAATTATTGGAGCATTCGAATTTACCGGTTGTTTCAATATTTGTATACACTGCTTCGGCGGTCAGTTTATCAGTAGTCAATAATCCCGGATAGTTAATAACCCGGACTTTACGAAAAACATACCACGTAAAGCGCGGGGTATGTGATTCTGCTCCGCCACCGTTCATTATATATTTATGCACACCATTATTAGGCGACTCCGAGATATATTTAACTTCCACCGTATCACCAGCCTTTCCATTCAGATCGTTCAACCGTACCCAACCGGATATTTCCTGCCCGAAATCCACTTCATAAACTCCGTCATTCAGCAAAGTAATTGCAACAGGCGCCATCCGTTCATTCACCCTGTCAGGCAATGCCGTTTGGGCGCTCATGATTCCTTCGGGCGCTTTCCTCAATGCAACAGGCTCCCAACCATCTGTTCCGGACCAGTTCTTTATTTCTTTTCGCCCGTCATATACTTCTCCGGCAAAAACGCCATTCAGCACAATCGGGCTCTGTTTTGCTTCCCATGTTTCATCCGATATAATGATCTCCTGTGTTCCATCTTCGTATGTAATCTGAACCTGTCCGATAAAACGCGGAGATCCATAAGCTTTGGTCCAATTGATTACCGGATTATAAAATCCGTTTCCAATGATCGCACCGACAACGTTCTCTCCCTGATTCAACATTGGGGTAATATCATATCCCAGATATAGCACACGGTATGCACGGAATTTATCATCGACCGGTATGGCTGTCTTATCCAGACCCTCACGCTTTCCATAATTGGTCTGGTTGGGCGACAATACATCATTACCCACTTTCTGGCCATTTACATAAAACTCAAAATAGCCCAAACCTGTCACAAAAGCTTTCGCCGACTTAATTTTTTTGTCCAACGAAAATGTTTTACGAAGCAACGGAGCCGGGACATGTGGATGAGCGGGTATGTTTTCGCGCGCTTCTTCACCTTGCCAGGGCGAACCGATCCATTTGGCTTTCCAATCGGAAGATTGTAACAAACCCATGCTCCAACGGGCTGTTTCGCCCCAGACAGATGGTGTATCATTCGAATCCCACACACGTACCTGCCACCAACAGTCTTGCACGGAATGCAACGGTTCACCGTCATATTTGATAAGATACGACTGTTCGGAAAGTTGTTTGCCGCTATCCCATAAATCTGCTTCGCCGGCAATTAGCTTTTCGGCAGACGATGCGACCCGTATCTGCCAGGCTGTTTGCCGCTGGCCACGAATTTCAGGATCAACCGCTTTATTGATCCACGAAAGCCGGGGATGGCTGGCATCCACAGCCGCCGGATTAACCAGATATTCGCATGTCGGGCGCACCGGA